>JALWQQ010000031.1 GCA_027083075.1 Campylobacteraceae bacterium | reverse complement strand
AGTTTAATATGGGATAAACTTTATCCGAAATTTATCTAATGGGGGTCGACGATGAGCCGAAAGCCCGAGCGCAAAGAGATCGAGAGCGTCTGTACCTATTGCGGTGTCGGTTGCGACATTACCGGTGTGGTGGAAGAAAATCGCATCGTCAAGATCTTCGCCCAAAAGGATGGCGTGGTCTCCGAAGGAAAGCTCTGCATCAAAGGCAAGTACGGCTACGACTTCGTCGAAGCCAAAGATCGCGTACGCGAACCGCGCATCAAGCGCAGCTTTATGCAGCGCAACCCGCATCTCATGGAGCGCTTTGGCGACAAGCTGACCCCTATGGAGTTTCACCCCGACTACTACACCTGCGATCTTGAGACCGCTACTGCTATCGCCGCAGTTAAGTTTAACGAGATCAAAGAGACATACGGCGGCGAGAGCTTTTGTGCGGTAGGGGGTGCGCGCACCAACTGCGAAAGCGCCTATGCGATGCAAAAATTTACACGCGAAACGATGCACTCACCGCATGTCGATAACTGCGGGCGTGTCTGTCATGCGCCGAGTCTCAAAGGGATGCGCACCACTATCGGCGAAGGGGCGGCGACCAACCCCTATAACGATATCTACGAAACCGAGTTTATGATCGTGATTGGCTCTAATACGATAGAAGCACACCCGATCATCGCCAATCGCATTGTGGCGCAAGCCAAGAAGCTCAACAATCTTGCCGTCATCGATGTACGCGAAACCAAGCTTGCCAAGCTTGCCAAATACAACTGCATCATCCCCCACGAGGCCAATCTGTTGATCCTCAATATGATGGCACGCGTCATCATCGAAGAGGAGCTCTATAACGCCGAGTTTATCAAAAGCCGCACCGTAGGTTTCGAGGCGTTCAAAGAGAAGATCCTCAGCGACCCCTATACCGATCCGAAGTTTTTCGAAAAGATCGAAGGCTACGAAAATCTTGCCAAGATGATCCCCAATATCGCACGCGAATATGCGGTTAAAAAGTCGATGATCTTTTGGGGGCTTGGGATCACCGAGCATATCGACGGTTCGTATGCGGTGATGGCGATCACGCATCTGGCACTTCTGACAGGCAATGTCGGCAAAACTGGTGCGGGGCTGATGCCGCTTCGCGGGCAAAACAATGTCCAAGGTGCGTGCGATATGGGCTGTATGCCTTATTTTGCACCCGATTATGAGAAGCCCGAAACGATCGGTTGGATGACGCCGCAGATGGTAGAGGGGATGTTCGAGGGCAAGATCAAAGCGCTGCTAAACATGGGCGAAGATATCGCGCACATTCATCCCAATGTCAACAAGAGCAAAAAGGCACTCAAGCAGCTTGAGTTTTTACTAGTGATGGATCTCTTTATGGTCGAAACCGCCAAGATGGCGGATATGGTGATCGGGGTGCGCTCGGCGTATGAAAAGACCGGTGTTTATGTCAATGCGATGCGTAGACTGCACCTCTCTCAACCCTTGGTGGCGTCGGACTTGCCTGATGATTGGGAGGTGCTGCAGATGATCGCGCAAAAGATGGGTGATGGTGAAAAATTTGCCTTTGGGAGTACCGAAGATGTATGGAACGAAGTGCGTCAAAAGGCGCCGAAGCGCTTCGGCGGCGCAGCGTACTATCGGCTCAAACGCCACAGCAAGCGCGGGATGCAGTGGCCGATACACGACGACGATACGCCGGTGCTGCATCTGCTTGACTTTCGCACCGAAGATGGCTTGGGGCGTTACGCCTACCACCCTTACGAATTGCGCGGTATGGTCAAAGAGATCCTTGAAAAGCGCTTCTATAAAGAGGGCTTGGAGGGGTACTATCTGACAACCGGCAGAACACTAGCGCACTACAACAATGCTGCACAGACCAAACGCAGCAACCGACTCGACACTAAATATGACGAAGATATCCTCCTTGCTCCCATCGAGGATGAGGGCAAATTCGGCGATCGGGTGATCCTCAAAAGTAAGTACGGCGAGAGCGAAGCACTCAAGGTAGTCTATACCGACAAGGTGCGCCCCCGCACGCTCTTTTGCACCTTCCACCATGCCAAAAGCCGCATCAATGCGCTCTTTGGCGACGAGTGCGATGCGCTGGTAATGACCGCACGCTTTAAGTCCGTGAAGGTCGATGTGATCCCCGTCGGCGATGAGGTAGCGTGTAGTTAAAAGTGATCCGCTGATAGGGTCGGCATTGAATCTTAAATTTTCTCACCGCCCAAAAAGCAGATTTCCATTCTGTGACTTTGTTTGCAGTGAGATGACTGCCGATGTATCGATGTTGCTTGACTTTGTCGATCTGTTCGGTGGTGGTGTAGGCATGAAGGAAAAGCCCCATACTCGGATAAAACAGAAATGTATGAGCAAATCCTTTCTCGATGCCAAAAAGTAACAAAATGACATATTTTTCAACACCCGCTCGGTGTGTTTGCTATAGTGTCGATAGCCATAAGGAGTAAAGATGAGAGGCGAATCGACACGAAGTTTCGGTGACAGAAATGAAGAGGCGGCGACCGCTTTTTTGGAAGCGCGAGGTTTTCGCATCATCGAGCGAAACTACTATGCGCACAAGTTGGGCGAGATAGACATCGTTGCGCACAAATCGGGCGTTGTGCATTTTGTCGAAGTCAAATCCTCAAAAGGCAGCTTCAATCCCGTCTATAACCTCACGCCGACCAAGTTGCAACGCGTTGTGCGCTGTGCACAGTACTATCTCAAGAGCAAACGCCTCTCGATGCCGTATTGTATCGATGCACTCTTAGTGCGCAACGGTTCGATAGAGCTGCTTGAAAACATTACGATCTAAGCACTTCACGCATCTTTTTAAGCACGCGCAAGGGGTTAAAGTCGACGATCTTTTCGCGCAAAAAGAGCGAAGGGATACGCTCAAGCAGGAGATGAAAGAGTAGTATCATCGGATAGAAGGCGTAGTATTCGATACGAAAACTTCTAAAATCGTAGCGCTTTTGAAACCAGTGTACGGCACTCTCTACACCGTTATCGACCAAGAGTACCTCGAGGGCAAAGACAAAGCCCCAAGCAAGGTAGCTGAGCGCTACGACAAGCACTGCGCCCCATACCCCGTCGAGTAGCAAAACGACACCGAGAAATGCCGCCATAAAGAAGGCAAACGAGCGAAAGCCGAGTATGGCAAAGACGATCAATGTCGATGCGACAAAGAGCATACCGAGTGTCATAAAAAAGAGCTGCAAAAAGTCGATCTTCTGACTAAAACTCGGAGAGAAGAAGGCGCCTGCTAAGAGTAACGCTAAGATCGCGCCGATAAGCAAAATCAACTCTTTGTTTTCCTGCCACACACGCTGCATCTTAGGCTCCTGCCATAGTGAAATCTTATCGTTTTAAATATATTACATTATAATACCATAGCATTACAAAAAGGCAAGCCGATGCGCCCCGCAAAAGAGATAGCAGAAGAGTTTCATCGTAACGGTTTTGTCATTTTGCGAGGTTTTGCCGATCCTTTGCGTTGCGATGCCATACGAGATGTTGCGATGGTGCACACGCGCTACAAGATCGCGCCTGTCGAGACGGAAGAGGAGTATAGCCAAAAAGACGCCGAGGCGCGCGAGCGCATCAGCGGTACGGTGGTTGATCCAAGAGACGAGCGCGTGACGCTGAGGCGCTTACGGCAGGTTTACGATAGGGATATCCTCTTTAGAGAGTGGATGACGGAGCCTTCCCTTCGTCCTTTGCTACGCGAGATACTCGGTGATACTCCTGTCTTGACCACAGCACACCATAACTCCATCATGACCAAGATGCCGCATCGATCGAGTGAGACGCAATGGCACCAAGACTTTCGCTATTGGCACTTTGAAGACGATAGATTGGTGAGTGTATGGTTAGCACTACAAGAAGAGAACAGTCGTAACGGCGTCTTGGAGTTTGTTCCGGGTTCGCATACGATTGAGTTTGCACTCGAGGCGTTTGATGAGCGTCGCTATTTTAGAGAAGATCCGGAGGCAAACCGACACCATCTTGCCAAAAAAGTCTCTTTTACGCTGCATAAGGGCGATGTCGTGCTCTTTCACTGCAGGCTTTTGCACCGTGCTAACGCTAACACCACCGATACCCCCAAGCTCTCTTTGGTCTATACGGTCAAGGCGCAAGGCAACGCTGCCACACCCGGCACTCGTTCCGCTGCTTTTAAGGAGATTGTTTTAGATTAAGCGTCGGTTAACACAAGATATGTTATCAATAGATGATAACGTAATGCAAGGTATAGTGTGTCGTATGAAGAGATTGAAAATCTTCTGAATCTTCACGGAGAGATTTTCATATTGGAGGAGGGGTTTTGGGTAAAATTTGAAGCGTATCGTGTTCCAATGACTCGTGAAATTCCTCATGGAATTCGCTATGCGTTAACTTTGCATGATGCCGATAACCGCAGAGTCTTGGGTTTTGATAATGCGCATAAATTTAAATCTACCCAAAGATACGGAAGTAAAAAAGAGAGCTACGACCACATGCATAAAGGTGTTGAGACATTTGCATACACATTCGAAAGTCCTTCGAAGTTGCTTGAGGACTTTTGGCAAAGTGTCGAGTGTTATTTGGAGGAGAGAGGATGCAAATAAAAAAAGTAAAAGTCGGCATTATGTCGCAAGAGAAGTATAGACAGCGCACGATCGATATTGCTGCGGGAAGATATAGACCGTCCGAGGAGGAGCCGACGATCTGGTTCGAATCGCTTCGATCATTGGCACAAGTGCTTTCGCCTGAAAATCAGCAACTCTTGCAAGTCATAGTTCGCAAACAGCCCAAGTCGTTAACGGAGCTTGAAGCGCTTACAGGTCGTGCAAAGTCTAACTTGTCGCGGACTTTAAAAAGATTGGAGCGTTACGGTATTGTTAAGCTACATAAAGAGAAAAATGCATTGGTTCCCGAAGTTGCCGCAACGCATTTTAGTGTTGAGTTCGGCTTTGATGCCGCATAGTTTTTGCTCCGAAACTACACAGAGATTACACATTGTCAGGGTAGTGTGGTCTATGCGCATGAAAGTTAACAAAATGTGCTATAATCCTAAAAATTTTTGATAAAGGACATTGCAATGGCAAAATATGTAGAGCTTACAAGCGAAAATTTTAACGATACGCTCAAAAACAATGAGGTGGTCATGGTAGACTTCTGGGCGCCCTGGTGCGGACCCTGCCGTATGATCGCGCCGGTGATCGAAGAGCTTGCGGAAGAGTTCGAGGGTAAAGCGGTAGTTGCCAAAGTCAACACTGACGAGGAGCAAGATATCGCAGTGCAGTATGGCATCCGTTCTATCCCCTCTATCCTCTTCTTTAAAAACGGTGAATTGGTTGATCAGATGGTCGGTGCGGCAAGCAAAGATGCCTTTGCCGAAAAACTTAACGCACTTCTTTAACCCAAAATTTGCATTAGCTTACGCCTTATCTGCATCGATCATCGGTGGCATGGGCGACACATCCAAAGCCTCGACGCACCCTCCAAGTGCGCCTGCGTTTTGGTTGTGCACCCCTGCACATCGAGCACCGACGCATCTAAAGCGTTTTCTACTGCAAAATTTGGGTTTAATCTTTTTGGCTCCAAAGCTTTTTGCAGGCTTATGCTTCTCGTTACACATGGTTTCAAGAGATTTCGCAGTATAATTACCGTAGCGTAACACAAGGTGTAGATGATGATTGATTGTGCGATTGTAGGCGGCGGACCGGCCGGGCTTTCGGCTGGACTCTATGCGACACGCGGCGGTTTGAAAAATGTTGTGCTCTATGAGCCCGGTTTGCCCGGCGGGCAGATCACGCAAAGTAGTGAGATCGAAAACTATCCCGGCGTCTTTCGGGAAGAGCCGCCCGTGACAGGGATGGAGTTGATGGAGCAGTGGCAAGAGCAGTGCTTCCATTTTGGACTCAAACATGAGATGCAAAAGGTCGAGCGGGTGCGCAAAGAGGGTGATCGGTTTATCCTGACGATCGAAGGTGCCGATAGTGTCGAGGCGAAGACGGTGATCGTTTGTACCGGTTCGGTACCCAAAAGAGCAGGCTTTAAAGGTGAAGAGGAGTTTCTCGGACGCGGCGTCAGCACCTGTGCCACCTGCGATGGCTTCTTCTATAAAGATAAGCCCGTTACCGTAGTCGGCGGCGGCGATACGGCTCTGGAAGAGGCGATCTATCTTTCCAACATCTGTAGCGATGTCTATCTGGTGCATCGTCGTGATCGCTTCCGTGCCGCACCCATTACGGTCGAGCGTGCCAAAGCCAAAAGCAATATCCATTTTATCTACGACTCTATCGTCGAAGAGGTCTATGGTGACCAAATGGGCGTACAGGGTGTAAAAGTGCGCAACCGCAAGAGTGACAAAATAGAAGATCTGCAAACACCCGGCGTCTTTGTCTTTGTCGGGCACAATGTCAACAACGAAGTGCTCAAAGACGATAACGGCGGCTTTATCTGCGAGATGAACGCGTACGGCAATGCCGTGGTCGATCTGCGTATGCGCACCTCTGTGCCCGGGCTCTATGCCGCGGGCGATCTGCGCATCGATGCACCCAAGCAGGTGGTCTGTGCCGCAGGTGACGGCGCCATCGCCGCGCTTGAAGCAATAGCTTATGTAGAGGAGAACAGTTGATGGCAAAACGAGCAGGGATTGTCGGTAGTACCGGTCGTGTCGGTACGCTACTGATCGATGCGTTACTTAAGGACGATGCATTACCGCTTGGGGCGGTGCATGTCTATGATGAACTAAAGCGAAGCTTGCCCGAAACGGTGACGATCACTGACGATATGCAGCAGCTACTCGAGGCGTCTGATGTGGTCATAGACTTTTCTGCGCCTGCAGCGACCGAAGCGCTACTGGAGGCGGCGCTCAAAAACCCTACGCCTTTGGTTATCGCCACGACGGGACTGAATGCTCATCAACAAAATCTGCTTCAGAGTGCAGCAGAGGAGATGCCCGTACTTTACGCAACCAATATGTCGGCAGGCATCGCGCTGCTTAAGCAGCTGGTAGAGCAAGTCGCACGAACCCTTAAAGATTTCGATATCGAGATCGTCGAGATGCACCATCGCCATAAAGTCGATGCCCCCAGTGGTACGGCGCTTACTTTGGCTGAACATGCCGCGAAAGGGCGTGGTCTCGATCTTGATAAGGTGCGCATCAGTGGGCGCGACGGACAGATCGGTGCGCGCACCAAAGATGAGATCGCGGTGATGGCATTGCGTGGTGGTGATATCGTAGGCAGACACACCGTTGGCTTCTACAATGACGGCGAGTTTATCGAGCTCAGCCACACTGCTACCAGTCGCGAAACCTTCAGTAACGGTGCGATCCGTGCCGCCAAATGGTTGGTTGAGCAGGAGAAGCCCGGACTCTATACGATCAACGACTGCCTTGGCATATAAAATGAGGAATAAAGTATGAGAAATTGTCGCATGCAGTGCAAGCGTACCGTTTTTATTGAAATAGCAGCATTGCAAAACAGTGCAAACCGACACTATTTGCTATTTGCTCTTCGCGCTTCACTCACCTCCAAAGGGGGCGTCTAATGTGTGCTGTTGTGGGGGTTTACGATAGTGACAATGCTGCGAAGATCGCCTACTACGCTCTTTTTGCGATGCAGCATCGTGGACAAGAGTCGACCGGCATCTCGACAGCCGACGGCGAACGGATCAGCCTGATCAAAAGGCGCGGACTGGTCACCGAGGTCTTTGATGAAAAGAGTTTCGAGCTACTGCAGGGGCGTTGTGCGATCGGTCATAACCGATACTCGACGGCGGGACAAGACTCTATATTGGATGCGCAGCCCGTATTTGCCCGCTACAAGTTAGGCGAGATCTCCGTAGCACATAACGGGAACTTGGTCAACAAAGATGAAGTGCGTCAAGCATTGATAGACAAAGGGGCGATCTTTCAGACCGGTATGGATACCGAAAATATTGTCCACCTGATCGCCAAATCCCCAAAAGATGCACTGATCGAACACATACGCGATATGTTAGCCCATATCGAAGGGGCGTACTGCTTGGTGATTCAGAGTCGTAGCAAGATGTTTGTGATCCGCGATCGTTTCGGCATTCGACCGCTAAGTCTCGGCAAACTTCCCGACGGCGGCTGGATCGTGGCGAGCGAAACCTGCGCGTTTGATCTTGTCGGTGCGCGTTTTGTGCGCGATGTGCGACCCGGAGAGATGCTCATCTTTGAAGAGGGGCACAAAGAGCCCATAAGCGAACAGCTCTTCGAACCCGATTATCACCCCTGCGCCTTCGAGTATATCTACTTTGCGCGTCCCGACAGCATCATTGACGGCAAAAATGTCTATGAGCGCCGTTTACGCATGGGGCGCACCTTGGCAAAAGAGCAGCCTGCCGATGTCGATGTCGTCTTGCCCGTACCCGATAGCGGTGTGGCGGCGGCACGCGGCTATGCCGAAGGGTTGGGTGTGCCCTTTGAGATGGGGATCGTAAGACACCACTATGTGGGGCGCACCTTTATCGAACCGACCCAAGAGATACGCGACCTTAAAGTCAAGCTCAAGCTTTCGCCGATTCGTCACATCATCGAAGGCAAGCGCGTAGCGATCATCGATGACTCGT
>JALWQQ010000030.1 GCA_027083075.1 Campylobacteraceae bacterium | reverse complement strand
CATGTCCGCCGCTTTCGTTACCTACATCACGATCAAGGGCTTCAAGCATATCTGGCACGAGATCACCGCTACACTGAGCTTCTTGCCTCAAACAAAAAAACCGCCCTTTTATGTCGCTCTACTCTTCGGTATTGTCGGCGGTATCCTCTCTTATCTATGGCTGCGCCCGCGTATCGCACGCAAAGTCGAAACTTTAGAGAACAACCGCGAAGCGATCGCAGCGCTCTTTACCGTACCGTTAGTCTTCTCTGCCGCACTGCTTAGCTTCGCACATGGCGCCAACGATGTGGCAAACGCCGTCGGTCCCTTAGCTGCAGTAAACGATGCGCTAGCCCACATGGCGATCTCTACCAAAGCTTCCGTACCCTTCTGGGTTATGGCAACGGGTGGATTCGGGATCGCGATCGGCTTGGCACTTTTCGGACCGCGACTTATTCGCACCGTCGGCTCCGAGATCACCGAACTCGATCCGATGCGCGCCTTTTCGATCATGCTGGCGGCTGCCATTACAGTCATCATCGCTTCGCAATTGGGTCTACCCGTCTCCTCTACCCATATTGCGGTCGGTGCGGTTTTCGGTGTTGGATTTTTGCGCGAATGGCTCGATAGCAAACAGATGAAAGAGAAGCAACACGCTCTACATATCGAAGTCGAGAAGTATCGCGCCATCAAAGCAAAGCTTGCCGAAACACCCGACAGCAATGCCGAGGAGAAACTCTCGCTGATCCAAGAGCAAAAAGCGCAAAAGAAACGCGTCAAGAAGATCAAAAAGCAACTACGCGAAAACTATATCAAGCGCGGCATGATCAAAAAGATCGTCACTGCCTGGGTGATCACAGTGCCCGTCGCCGCACTGCTCTCTGCGATCATCTTCTTTGTCCTCAAAGGCATCGGGGCGTAAATAGGCATACGGTTTTCATCGTGTTCCTACGCCTTAAATATAAGCTCTAACGACAAAAGAGCAAAAGAAAATTTTAATGCCTTCATAACAAAGAATCTTTGCAGTATAATTTCTCCAAATGAAAGTTTGGGGAAGAAAAATGGATTATGAAAAAATAGACGAGGGAGGGCTTTACGATGCTCAAAAAGCGTTCGTTTTAAAGTCGATCTCTCTTGTCTCTTTCTTGGTGACACTCGTTTTTGGCATCAACGATCTCTATTGGCACGACGACAAGAGACTCGTATCGATCCTTTTTATGACGATGTTCATCTCTTTTTTGGTCTTCTATACGACAAGCAAAAATAGCCTCTCCTTACAATACCGCATCCACATGATGATGTTTCCGCTCTTTTTTCTTATGCTCTATCTTTCGATTAGCGGGGGTATCGAAAAGACGGGGGTATTGTGGATCTTCGTCTTGCCACCGGTCACCCTTTTCCTTTACGGCTTTCGGCAAGGACTTGCCATTTTGACCTTCTATCTTTTTTTGGTCACACTGCTCTACTTTGCACCGGTCGGTTCGCATGTCGAAATACCTTATAGCTTTACATTCAAGATCAGGCTTTTGATCGTCTTTGCGATCTCTTCAGCTTTAACCGCTGTCTATGCATACGTAACGACGCTTCTGCTCGGCAAACTGCATGACACGACGCAAAAACTCGAGCATATCGCAGAAACCGATCAGCTCACCAAAGTGCTCAATCGCCACGGTGCGCTCTACCGCATCAAGGCATGCAAAGAGGCAAAACGCCCTTTCAGTATGCTACTGATCGATGTCGATCACTTTAAGGCGATCAATGACAAACATGGACACCTTGTAGGTGACGAAGTGTTACGCAACATAGCAACGCTCATCGGTAGTCATCTTCGTAAAGAGGATAGCATTGCACGATGGGGTGGCGAAGAGTTTTTGGTACTACTACCCGACACAAACAAAGAAGAGGCGTTCACCGTAGCCGAAAAGATACGTCATATCATCCGAGATGCGGTATTTGACGATAGACCGGAAATTAGCTTAAGTATTAGCATCGGGGTGGCGCACTCCTTGGAAGCGGAAGATTTAGAGGCGCTCATACGCCTTGCGGATGCAAGACTCTATAGGGCGAAAGAGGAAGGCAGAGATCGTAGCGAAGCGGAGCTATCACTAACCCAAGCAACTACCTCAAGTTTTTGATGCGGCAATTTCATTCG
>JALWQQ010000029.1 GCA_027083075.1 Campylobacteraceae bacterium | reverse complement strand
CCTTGCCGCGTGACGAAATGACGATGCAGCGGCTCTTTGGCGACGAGATCGCCCAAGGGCTTATTGACGATCCGTTTGACATCCGCGATGTCTGGGCGGAGAACTACTCGACCAACTCGGCGCAAAAGGTCTGGGCCGCCAAGTTTGCCGCACGCCATCCCAATCTGGCGGTGGTGGATATCAGTAGCTTCAAGTGCGGGCATGACGCGCCGACCTATGCGATTATCGACAAGATCCTCAGCGCCTCGCGCACCCCGCACCTGACACTCCACGATCTTGATGCCAACAAGCCGGGCGGATCGTTCAAGATCCGCATCAAAACCTTTGCCTATGCACTTGAGGAGTATCGTAAAGCAACATTACGGCAAGGGGTTGCGGTATGAAAGCGTTAAGAGCCATTTGGTTGCATGGTTTCGGAGGCGGGACTTTAGTCCCGCATGCAGGACCAAAGCCCTGCCTCCACAAGACCTGCTTCGCTTTTAATCTTTTAATACAGAAAGAAGGATGGATGGATGAGCGTCTGCAATAGTGTAAAAATCGACCAACAAAGTAGTGAGCTACATTTTTTAAGACAAACCCCCAAACAGTGGCGCGAGAGTCCCGAAAAGCCGATTGTCTATGCACCCAAAGAGGAGACGATCTTTCTCTCAGGCGGCTTAACACTGCTGCAAGATAGCCTGATCGAGGCGGCACTACGCTCACTTGGCTACCACTTTATCGCCTTGCCCGAACCCGACTTTGATGCCTTTCGAACCGGCAAAGCCTATGGCAATAAGGCGCAGTGCAACCCCACCTACTTTACGGTGGGCAATCTAGTCAAATATCTGATTGACTTGCGCGACAACCATGGCATCAGCAGCGAAGAGATCGTGCGGCGTTATGTCTATATCACCGCGGGCGGTTGCGGACCGTGCCGCTTCGGGATGTATATCACCGAGTATAAAAAGGCGTTGCGTGATGCGGGATTTGAGGGCTTTCGCATCACCAGTTTTGATCACGAAAAGGGGATCTTCCAAGGCGACGATATCGAAACGCAACTCATCGACTACACGCCGAGCTTTTTTATCCGCCTCATCAAAGCCGTCGTCATCGGTGATCTGCTCAATATCGCAGGCTACAGGATGCGCCCCTACGAGACAACGGCAGGCGCAACCGATGCAGCGTTAGCGCAGTGTCGAGCGCTGCTTAGCGATGCCTTCTTAGAGGGCAAGTCGCTGCCCTTGACACTGCTGAAGGCGCGCAAACTACTCAACAAAGTGCCGTTAGATCGCAGTATCAAAAAACCCAAAGTGATGGTGATGGGTGAGTTTTGGGCCTCGTTGACCGAGGGTGACGGCAACTACGGACTCTATCGCTTCTTAGAGAGCGAAGGGGCCGAGTGTATCCCCCAACCGGTGCTCAACCGCCTGATGCTCAGCATCTGGGAGGCCAAAGAGGCCAACGAAAAGCGTAGACTCTTGCCATCCGATCAAACGATCGATTTTAGTTATGCCAAAACGCGCTTTTTGGTGTCACTCGCCAAAAAGGCGATCGAGTGGCACGTCAAACTCTATGCCAAACTACTGGGTATCCGCTACCATCTGCCCGATATGGATAAGCTTGCCGAACTTGGCAAAAAGTATTACACCATCGAATGCAACGGCGGCGAAGGGCATCTGGAAGTAGCACACCTGATCGAAGCGGTCAAAGAGAAGCTGGCGCACCTGGTCATCTCGGTCAAACCCTTCGGTTGCATGCCAAGCAGCGGCGTAAGCGACGGGGTGCAGTCACTGGTGACAGCGCACTTTCCCGAAGCCAACTTTTTGGCGGTCGAAACCTCGGGTGAAGGGGCGGCGAACTTCTATTCGCGCGTACAGATGGCGCTCTTTAAAGCCAAAGAGGCACTTAAAGAAGAGGGTGCGTAATTTGCTATAATAGCATACAAAAGAGGGGTTCTTGTGTGTTTCGGGTTGCTTATATCGATCGTGCTACTTTGCATCTTCTACCTAAAGCGCTACCGCCTTACGCTACTTAAGGAGAACTTCTCACACTCTCATCTTCCGATGCTGCTCTGCAAAGAGGAGACCATCGTCGATGCCAACGGTGCGGCACGCAAGCTCTTTCCAAAACTCAAAGAAAACAGAACATCCGTACTGC
>JALWQQ010000028.1 GCA_027083075.1 Campylobacteraceae bacterium | reverse complement strand
GATCATCATCTTCGCAGCGATCGCGCTCTTTACCCTCTTTGCCAACAAGATCGAGCGTACCGGCATCACGATGCCGATACTCTTTACCCTCTTGGGGCTTGCCGTCGGCAAGAGCGGCCTTGACCTGCTTCCCGAGGATATCGACGAAGGCTCCGTACATCTGCTGGCGGAGGTCACGCTGATCTTTATGCTCTTTACCGATGCTTCCGCTATCAAACTCGACACCTTTTTGAGGTACAAAAAGATTCTCTTTAGACTCCTTTTCGTCGCCCTGCCATTAAGCGTGGCTCTCGGTACACTTATCGTTACTCTTCTTGCGCCACAACTCACTTTGCCGCTTGCGATCGTCATCGCCGCCGTGCTTGCGCCGACGGACATGATCATCTCCGAAAAGGTGCTTACCAGCCCAAAAGTGCCCGAATATATCCGTCAAAACCTCAACGCCGAAAGCGGACTCAACGACGGCATCGTGCTGATCATCCTCTTTTTTGCGCTCTTTTTTGCCGACAAAGCCCAACCCGAGATCGCCGATACGCTTCGGTTTGCATCGATGCAGATGGTTTTGGGACCGATCATCGGTGCGATCATCGGTTATGCGGGCGCGATACTTCTGGACTATAGCATCGTTACGAAAGGCTCACCAAAGGTGCTCAGGGGGGTTTACTTTTTGTGTGTCGCCCTGCTTGCCTATCTGACGGCGCAAAGTCTGCAGAGCAACGGCATCATGGCGGCATTTGCGGCGGGACTGCTCTTTGGCAATACGACCACAAAGACACGAAGTTTTTTCAAAGAGTTTATGGAGGCGGAGGGGCAGCTCTTTATCATGATGGCGTTTTTTATCTTCGGTGCGATCTTGGCGCCCAAGGGTTTTGAAGAGATCGATGGGCGTACGGTTGTCATGGCGTTACTTTTCATCACCGCGGTACGCATCGTACCCGTCTTTTTGACACTTAAAGGCACAAGACTGACGCCAAAAGAGCGGCTCTTTGTAGCGTGGTTCGGCCCCAAGGGGCTTGCCTCGATACTCTTTGTGCTCTCGATCATCGAGGCGCACCCCTTGCCGCACAGACATAGCCTGCTTGCATGTATCGTACTTACGGTACTTTTTAGTATCATACTGCACGGAGTGAGTACGATACCGATGATCGGCATCATTGAAGATAAGGGGAGCGGATGAGCATCACAACCGATCTAAGCGGCAAAACCTTTCTTGTCACGGGCGGCGCGCATCGGGTAGGCGCAATGATCGCCGAGGCGATCGCCCAAGCGGGCGGCGATCTGATCATCCACTACCGCCGTTCCGAAGCGGAGGCGCACGAAACCAAAGCCAAACTCGAAGCGTTGGGCGCAAAGGTTCGGCTCTTGCAGGCCGATTTGGAAGATGAAGAAGCGTGTCGCTCTCTCATAGAAGAGGCGTTTGCCATCGCGCCGCTTAAGGGGCTGATCAACAACGCCGCCTATTTTGAGCGAGGCGGGTGGCAAGAGACGACGATGGCGCAGTGGCACAAGCACCTACAGCTCAACCTCACCGCACCCTTTGTGCTGATGCAGCGTTTTAGTCAACTGCTGCCGCGGGATCGAAACGGCACGATCCTCAATATCGTCGATCTCTGCGCACAAAAACCGCGCACAAGCCATATCGCCTACGCGACAAGCAAGGCGGCGCTTGAGAGCCTGACACGCATCGCGGCACGCTCGCTTGCACCGCGCATCGGCGTGAATGCCTTGGCACTCGGCGCGATCTTGCCGCCAAGCGACGGAGGCGATACGCAAAGTGCGTTGCGCGAGCTACCCGTAGCGCGCTTGGCAAGCGCCGAAGAGCTACAACGCGCCGCACTCTTTTTGCTAACAAACAGCAGCTACATCACCGGAGAGATCGTCCATCTTGACGGCGGCAAACATCTCATATAGGAAAGAACATGGACACAATCTTTATCAAAAATCTCATCGCACGCGGCATCATCGGCATCAACGATTGGGAGCGCAAAAAGAGACAAGAGATCCGCATCAACATCACCCTTTTTACCGATATTCGCGAAGCGGCACAAAGTGACGATATCGACAAAAGCGTCAACTACCGCACTATCGCCAAAAAGGCGCTGGCGATCGCCGAAAACGAAGCCTACTTCACCGTCGAGGCCTTAGCGGAAC
>JALWQQ010000027.1 GCA_027083075.1 Campylobacteraceae bacterium | reverse complement strand
AAACATCACACCGGAGAGTGGCATAGCATCCAAAAAGTTTTTTGACAATCTGCTCTCCGAATGAAAACGTTTACTGTACTTATAGAACCTGAGGCACAGCAGGATTTGACGGAAATCTATCGCTTTATATCACAAAACGATAGCCCATTGCCTGCAAAACGCTTTTTATCCAAGCTCCAAAATGCTATCGAATCACTCTCCTATATGCCGCAACGCTATAGAAAAAGCTACTACATCGACGATAATTATACACACGATATGATCGTACATGGCTACACCATATGCTATACGATACGAGAAGAAAAAGTACACATCGTTGCAGTTTTTAGACAAAGGTCATACCCATGAAAAAACAACCCACCCGAGAAAAACTCCTTGACATCACCTTCGATGAGGTCTATATCCACGGCTATACCGCCACTTCGGTCGATACCATCCTCAAAAAAGCGGGCATCCCAAAAGGCTCGATGTATCACCACTTCAAGGGAAAAAAAGAGCTGGTATTGGCGATGGTGCAAGAGCGGCTTTTTGTGAAGATGGATACCTTCTTTATCTTCAAAAGAGAAGCAGACGAAACGGTGATGCAGCGACTGCGTGACACCTATGCGGCAATGAGCAAAAACAAGCCGCTTGTTACCTACGGCTGTCCGCTCTATCGTCTCATGGTCGAACTCTCGGCGGTTGATCGTGAGTTTGATACACTGCTTGGTGGCAGAGCAAAGCAACTGCACCAAGAACTTACCGCACTACTGCAAAGTGGCATTGATGACGGGGAGTTTACAAATAAGTTGGATGCCGAAAGCTTTGCACGCTTTATACTCAGTGCTACATGGGGCATACTCTCTATGCCGCCTTCACTCTCTTCTTCTCGTCTCTTTCTTGAACAAAGCCGCTTTATCTTGGAAAATCTCGAAGCCTATACCCACTAAACTGTCAAGATTAGACTGTTTAGTCTAATCTAAGTAGATTTTCCCTATACTGCCATTAGACCATTTAGTCTAATCATAGAAAGGAACTGTTATGTTCATCGTCACACCCGAGCCAAACAGAGAGATGAAAGTACTTCTAAGAGGTGTCAGAACCAAACTCGGTCATGTCCCTCCACACTGGGAGCTTTTTGCATCTATCGCCCCTACCCGCTTCAAGATGTTTCTTGAGGAGATCAACTACCTGAGTGAACATCCGAACATTGAGAAAGACTTTTTCGCTTTTTTACGCTACACCATCGCCACAGACAACGGCTTTGACTACTGCACCCACTTCAATCGGCAGCTGCTGCTTGCAGCAAGCTACACATTAGAAGAGCTGCATGCAGTTGAGGGCACGGATAAAAGTGTGCCACTTGATGAAAAGCATCAAGCACTTTTTAATGCAGCACTAACAGCTGTCTATACACCGGAAAACTTTACTCCTCAAACCATCGCTTCTCTTCACAATAGAGGCTGGAGCGATGCCGATATCTTCGATGCGGTTGATCATGCGGCGTTTCTATTTAAGTTTGCACGGATCCTCAAAGCCTATATCGACAAGAGAGCATGATGGAGTTTGTACAGATCCCGTTTGTCAAGCATCTGGGCATACAACAATAGGACGATAGACTATGGTTGCACTCCGACTCGGCACTTGAAAACCACATCGGCACCTTCCATGCCGGAGCCATCTACACACTGGCTGAGAGTGCATCAGGGCTTTGTCTGCAACAAACATTTCCCAAGCTCGCAGACAAAACACTCGGGATGCTTCGCGAAAGCAGTGTCAAATACAAACATCCCGCACACGGAACTATCTATGCACAAGCGTTGCTCGCAGAAGATGAGAAGCAGAGGTTTCTCTCACGCCTACAGAGGAAAAGGCGCGCCACACTCCCTATCGAGGTAACGCTTTACAATGAGGCGAAAGAAGTCGTCATGACAGGCGGTTTTGTCTGGTATGTGCAGATGCTGAAACTACAGAGTGCGTAAAAACCCCAAAAGCCCCTTGATGATCTCATCCGGACTTGGAGGACACCCGGAGATGTGGTAGGCAACGGGAAGATGTGCCGAAGCCGGACCGGCGATCGCAAAGCTCTTCTCGAAGGGTGCTTGCATCAGCGGACAATCGCCTATCGTGACCACCCACTTGGGTTCTGGGATCTGCGCATAAGCATCAAGCAGGTGGGGAAGCATATTGGAAGTTACAACACCGCTTAATAACAAAAGATCCGCATGACGCGGGCTCGCGACAAAGTAGATCCCCAACGATTCGAGATTGTAGTAAGGATTCGAGAGAGCATTGCACTCCGCTTCGCAAGCATTGCAACTGCCGCTATCGACCATCCTGATTGCCAAGGAACCGGCAAAATGCTTGTGCACACGAGACTTGATCTCTTTGCGTATCGCCGCCATCTCTTGCGCATAAGGCTTATCTTCTGTCAGCACGCCGATCTTTGCACGTCTTTTCCAAAATCTTAACATCTTCGTTTCCTATAGATCGTTTCCCGCATAACTCAAATCGCAACTTTTGTTAATGAGCGGAAAATCGGCGATGATGTTGCCCGACATCATCAGATGCAACGCCTGCCAATTGACAAAACTCGGATCGCGCACAAAGCACCGCTCGATACGCCCCCCTTTGAGAGTGATCGTCATAAAAAGCTCTCCCAAAGCGCTTTCGCAATAGGCTGTATATTCTCCGTCCCGTAAGGGTTGTAGTATCTCGCAGCGCCATGAGCTATCATCCGCAAAATGGTGCATCATCTCGATACTGTTGCGCAACTCTGCAAGTCGCAACTTGAAGCGCGCCGCCACATCTCCACTCTTTTCACGTTGGAACAAAAAACCGTGCGCACGATAAAAATCGTTATCGCGCCTATCAAGTTTTACTCCCGATGCACGCGCCACAACCCCGACACAGTCGTATTTGACGGCTTTGGCATAGGGCAAGATGCCGGTACCGTCAAGCCTGTCCCACAATGAGGGGATATCACCTATCCATGTATGAAATTGCTCAACTTGCTCTTCTAGTCTCTTAAGCCATGCACGCATCTGCCGGCTATCGAACGTTTTGCTTTCGAAGTCGATAGCCCCGAATCCGAAGCGATGAGCACTAAGCACTTGCATCTGTCTGCGCGCATCTTCGGCAAGCGTTGATGCAAAGGCTAACGCTGCGGCAAAGCCCGCATCATTCGGGATAAATCCCACATCGGTCAAGTGGTGAATCGCACGCTCAAGCTCTAAAAGCATTGCATGGTAACGACGCGCGGCTTCGGGCAAGATAGCACCGCTTGATTGCACTACGATATCACGCCAACAAAGCTGATAAGCGATGCTGGCATTGCCGCTGATACGCTCGATGATCGGCTTTGCTTCCCATAGTGTTTTACCCTCAAGCATCTTTTCAATGGCGCGGTATTTGTAAAAATGACGCACCTCTAGATGAAGCATCTCCTCGCCGGCTTGGGAAAAGTGAAAATGTCCGGGCTCGATAATACCTGCGTGGATCGGCCCTACACCGACTTGAAAAACACCTTCTCCTTCAACCGTCTCATAATCATACGATCGATGCGTCACCGTCTCGACGGTCGTATCGGTACGGTGCTTGCGCATCGGGTGACACTGATATGCAATGGTTTCATGATGCGCCAAGGGGCGTGTGTCGAAGGCGCCCTCTATCTCGATACCGAAATCCTCGTGCATCTTGCGCTCAAACCAGATGGCAGCAGGATGCACATGCGAGAGCGTTTCGACCCGAGGTGCAACCTTGGAAAGCTGTTGACGTCGTGTCTCTCCCTCGAAACAAGTGACGACCTCGAGGTTTTCTTCGTGCTCTATGGCATATCGTGCTATCAAGCGCTTTCGCTCCATGGCTGCGGTACTCATAGGGCAACTCCTCTTAGGTAACGAAGCGATGCAGGCAATAGTAACGCCATCAAGGCACATGCAAAGAGCACTAGCGCAATCAACTCGCCGGCATAAACCTGCTTCTCATGACTTGCACCCTCATACTTCATCGCCTGATAGAGCTCGACAAATTTGTAGAAAATCACCGAAAGCAAGAGTAAAAGCAAAAAAATAGCACCCAACATCGCCAAGAGATGGTGCGAGCTTTTGGCCGTATCGATCATTGCACCGAAACCATAGAGTTCACTAAAGAAAAGCGGGCTGGGCGGCAAGGAGATTAGTGCAAGCAGAAAGAGGCTGACCAAAAACCAAAAGAGTGCACCTCTTTTGCCGCTATAACCCCTAAGTGCACCGGCGATTTTATATTTGCCCTGCGACTCGAGTACCCCTGTCGAGAGAAAGAGTGCGGGTTTTAAAAAGGCATGCGCTCCGAAATGCAACAAGGCGGCAAAGCTTCCGCCGCTGACCCAAAAGAGTGCGATAAGCGCCATGTGCTCGACGCCGCTAAGGCTAAAGAGTCGCATAAAATCCTTGCTGCGAAAGATCAGAAACGAGACAATGAAGATCGTCAAGATCGTATAGATAAATATGAAACCGAAAAGATGGTCATAGTCGATCTGCATCGCGATCTTCGAAAAGCGAAAGAAGCCGATCATCACGGCAGATTCTAAAATGCCGCTAAAGAGTGCCGCTACCGGATAGAAAGAGGCTCTTTCGATATTGGCAAGCCATAGATTCATCGGGAAAAACCCCATCTTGATAAAAAGCCCGATGGTAGCGATAGCAAATCCTATCTCAAAGAGATAGCTTGCATCGATATCTCTCGCATGCAAAATCAAGAGATCAAAGCGCATCGCTTCCTCCCCCAAAATCGGCTTGGCACTGGCGTAGATAAGAATGATACCGAAGAGTATCAACGAAACGGCGATCGCACCGACGATCATATAGTTCCATGCCTCTTTGTGTGCGGCAGCTGTACGATTGGTTTTGATCATATAGACCGTCGATAGGGTTGCCAGCTCCAAGCCGATCCAATACAAACCCATATGATTAGAGAGTATAGAGAGGATCAATCCTATCCAAAAGAGGGCGAAAAAACGGTAGAAGCGTCGGTATGCCGCGTGGGAGATCGCGACATGCTTGTGCAGCGTCATCGAAGCCAACGCCACGCCGATACCGACTATAGAGGAGACCAAGAGTACATAAACATCGAGCGCATCGGCGACGAGATAGTCGCCAAGCAGACGGTACGGTTTTGCAACCGGTAGTAGCGCAACGGTCGGTATGAGGATCAAAAAGGCACTGAGTGCCAACGGTTTATAGGCGCGCACATCGCGTACAAAAGAGAGTGCAAAGATAATCAACGCAGGCAAAAAGAGTAAAAAAACCATCATCGTCACGCCCCCTCTTCCTGTTCACGATGAAAGAGCAGATTGATCACCACAATCGCCATCAAAAGATCGAAAAAGATACCGAGTTCGACCAACATCGGCATCCCGTCCGTTGCCGTGATACCTAACAAAAAGAGTGCATTTTCCATGCTCAAAAAGCCGATGATCTTCGGTGCGATATTTTTATGCTCCATCATCAAAAGCAGTGACAAAAAGAGCGAAGAGATGCTGATGGCGACATAGTTAGAGTTGTGGGTGATCATATGCGTAATGGGCTCCGAAAGATAAAAGGTAAAGACCAAAATTGCCGGCACCAAGATGATGGCATAGTGAACTTTGATCTCGGGTTGGATTTGACGAATAAAACGAAAGCGTCGCGAAATAGACTTCAAAAAGAGGGGAATGACCCCCGCTTTTAGAAGGATCGTAAGCGCACCTGTGATCAGCATGGCATCATCGTCCAAACGCGTTCCGATCAAGAGTGCCAAAAGTCCCAAGGTCATCGAGTTGAAGGCATACCAATTTAGCAGTCGATAGAGTCGGGTGGTAAAGAGTGCGACGATCAGAGAAGCCAAAAAGAGTCCCATCAAAAAATCAACCATCCGCTATGCTCCTAAAAGGTAAAAGGTGATCAACGACAAAAAGGCAAAAACGATCGCGATACCCAAGAGATTAGGCACCTTGAAGAGCCTCAACTTTGCGGTGTTGACCTCTATCAATGCTACCGCGGTAGCTACCGCAAAGAGTTTGCACACAAAAATTATTACGGCAATTGGCGGCGCATTGTTGTAGCCAAAGGGCATAAACAAGGACGCAAAAAGCGATGCGAAGATCAGAAACTTGATCGCCGAGGCGCTTTCGATCATCGCAAGATAGACACCGCTAAGATCAAGGGTCATCGCCTCGTGCACCATCGTTAACTCCAGATGGGTTTCGGGGTTGTCAATGGGGATACGTCCGTTTTCGGCAAGCAGCAAGATAAAGAAACTGATCGCAGCAAAGAGGAAACTTGCCATATGCATCTTTGGAAAAGAGGATGCCAGATTGACTCCCGCTTGCCCCACACCGAGGTCTTGCGCCATCATCGAAACTGCAAAGACGGTTAAAACCATCGCGGGCTCGACCAGTGCGGAGATAAATGCTTCGCGCGAACTCCCGATGCCGCCGAACGCCGAAGCGCTATCCAATCCCAAAAGCATCAGAAAAAAGGTCGATAAGGAGATAAGCCCTGTCAATGTAAAAGCGTCGACAAAACTGACATAGTATGCCCCTTGAACAACCGGCGGCAAGAAAAAGAGGGTGACCAAGAGCGGAGAGAGAACCAAAAAGGGCGCATAGCGCGTTACTCCGCTTGCTTCTTTGGAGAGCAGCGTCTCTTTGCGTAGCAACTTGGCAACCGTGCGATACCCCTGAAGTAACGAGATCGGTTTTTTGAAGAGTAACACCATCTTTAGTGCCTTGATATACGAAAGCAATATCGGCGCAACAAGCAGCATTAAAAATATGCTAAGTATATAGAGTATCATCGCCTATCTCCGATGATCAAGACTTTAATGGAGACGATCATCACGACCGACTCGAGTACCAAAGTAGCCCACGAGAAGCTATGTGAGAAGATGCGATAAGAGAAGAGTACCATAAGCATAAGGTTAAAAATCATCGCTGCATAGCGTGTCTGCTCGAAGTGCGCCAAGCGATAGATCCAGTAACTGAGTATATTGGTTAAACGCTTGCTACGCTCATAGAGCGCTCTTTCAAAAAGCGGCTTGACATGAACGGCATAGTGTGCATCTCGAAACTTTGTTTCGTGCCCGGCGATCTTGGCTTTTGAGAATGCTTCATCACTGCGATAGAGCCAGTTAAAAAATCTCCTTATCGGACCAGCGAAACCGGTTGCGGAGTATTGGGTTTTGGGATGGGTTGTATATCCGCATGCCCAAGTGCGATGCACCCTCTCTTTGACGCCGAACATCTTGTGGGCAAGCATTAGCAGAAACGTTACGCCAAGCAACGACGCCGCCAAAATCAGCGGCGAAACTACCCCGCCGTGTACGGCTACGGAGTGCATCTGCCAAAAGCCGTTTGGAAAGATCTCTCGATAGACGGAGGGGTGATGGAGCGAGACGAGTGTAGCATCGAAAAGTGCAATATATTTCGGTGCCAAGAGCATCAACGAAAGCAGTACAAAGAGCATCAAGAGCATCCCGATCTTCATCGACAGATTGACCTCGTGTGCATGGGCGGCATTGTCACTTCGGTGCAGGCCTAAAAAGGCGATACCGTACGCCTTGGCAAAGCAGGCGATCGCCAAACCGCCCGTCATCGCCAAAGCAAAGATAGCAAAAGGAATGGCAAGCTTTAGATCGGTACTACCGATGTTATAAGAACCCAGCATCGATTGAAAGATCATCCATTCACTTAAAAAACCGTTGCTCGGCGGTAGTGCGGAGATACTTATAGAAGCCAGCAAAAAGCTCAGTGCCGTTAGCGGCATCGACTTGATCAATCCGCCATATTTCTCCATATTTTTCGTATGGGTTTGCAGTAAGATATTGCCGGCTCCCATAAAGAGCAATGACTTAAAACTCATATGGTTGAAGGTATGAAAGAATGCGGCGATAAATGCAAAACTACTTAACGTACGAAGCTGCAAGGTATCAAAGATCATCCCCATCCCGAAAGCGATCAAGATAATACCGATATTTTCGATGGAGTGGTTGGCAAGTAGAGCCTTGAGGTCATGTTCACTCAATGCATAAAGCACGCCCACCAATGCCGAAAGCGCGCCAAGTACCAAGACCGTGACACCCCACTCTAAGGGCCAAGGATAGAGCAGATCGAACAAAAAACGGGCAAAACCGTATATCGCGATCTTAAGCATTACGCCGCTCATCAATGCCGAGACGGGAGAGGGCGCAGCAGGGTGGGCGTAAGGTAGCCAGACATGAAAAGGCACGACACCCGCCTTGCTCAAAAAACCGAAAAGTAAAAGAAAGAAGAGAAGTGTGGGGTAGCGGAATTGTGCGACGGTCTCATGCATCTGCACAAAGTCGGTCTCTAAAACCCCGTTGGTAGCTATCAAAAAGAAGAGTAGCAAAAAAAGAAATCCGAAATGGGTCATAAAAAAGTAAAAACGCGCCGCTTTGATCGTTGCTTCACCCTGCACCTCGGTCAAGATTAGCTGCCACGATGCCAAACTCATCAGTTCCCAAAAAAAGAGAAAGACCAAAGCATTACCTGCGCTTACTACGCCGATCATCGAGAGAATAAATGCAAAATAGTGGATAAGAAAATGCGCTTTTCGTCGGATATGCGGCAAGTAGCCGAAGGTGTACCATAGATTGGGTACCACGCCCAAAAGGATCAATGTGATAAAAAGTAACGAAAGTGTATCAAAAAGAAACATCTACAAACGCCCCAAGAAGGGACAAGCGCGTAGATCAAGACGAAAATCCACCAAAACCGACCGACAACACACGAACCCAAGTGTCGCG
>JALWQQ010000026.1 GCA_027083075.1 Campylobacteraceae bacterium | reverse complement strand
CTTGTGGGGCTCTCGGTAGCTGCCAAACGCGGCATCCTCTTTAAAGAGGCACAAGGGATCGAACGCACGGCGCAGTGTACACTTCTTGCTTTTGACAAAACCGGCACGCTGACCGAAGGCAAGCCGGGCGTCATCAAGACAACCTACTACGAAAATTTCCCTCATGAGATACTCTTGGCACTCTGTGCAAGCAGTACACACCCGATCTCTCAAGCGATCGTCCGCTATCTTAAAACGGAAGAGAGGATCGAGAAAGAGCTAGCGTTGCACGAGATACGAAGTATCGAAGCGCGCGGCATCGTAGCAAAAACCGAAGAGGGCACCCGCATCGCAGGCGGCAATCGCGCCCTGATGCAAGCGCTCGGCATTGAAGTTGGGCACAAAGAGGAGACGGCAAGCTACTTCTATGTCGCCCTACAAGATCGCATCGTCGCACGCTTTGTGTTGGAGGATCGACTCAAAGCCGATGTGCCCGAAACGATCAAAAAACTCAAATCGATGGGCATTAAAACGGTGATGCTTACAGGTGACAATGAAAGGGTAGCGCAGAAGATCGCCGATGCGGCGGGTATAGAGAAGGTCTATGCCGCGCTCTTGCCACAAGAGAAAGCCGAGATCATCCGAAAACTACAAAAGGAGGGTGAGACGGTGATGATGGCAGGAGACGGCATCAACGATGCCGTTGCCTTGGCGCAAAGCCACATCGCCGTGGCGATGGGCAGCGGTGCGGATGTAGCACTCAAAGTAAGCGACATCGTTTTACTCGACGACAAGATCACCAAGCTCTACGAGGGTCTTCGCATTGCCAAGCGCACTTTTCTTGCCGTGAAAGAGAATCTCTCTCTTTCTCTACTTTACAACATCGTTGCCGTACCGCTTGCGGTGACGGGGCATGTCTCGCCGCTGATCGCCGCGCTTTCGATGAGTCTAAGCTCACTCATCGTCGTAGGCAACTCGATGCGCATCAAACGCTTGCGCTTCGATTAACCCTCTTGTGTTACAATCTCGCCAAAGGATCAAGATGAGCGACGGTATCGTAATGATGATGATCGGCGTCTCGACGCTACTTGGCGCCATCGGGCTTATCGGGCTCGTCTGGGCGGTGCGCAACGGTCACTTCGACGACCACGAAAAATTTGTCGATGCGGTGCGTCACGACAATGTCGAGGATCTACGCGATGCGGCAGAGCTTGAAGCGCGACGCAAAAGGCTCAAAGAGCAAAAGCGCCGCAAGCGCACACAGATGCCGCCCGATTGATCTTGTTTTTGGTGCAATAAAAACCAAATAAGGAAGGAACAATGAAACGACTTGCACTCATTTGGGCACTTCTTGTCGCCGGACTCTTTGCACGCAACACTGTCGGTATCGATATCAACAACAACGATGTCGAACTCTCGGCTTCGGTCAACCTCAACCGACTTACCGACTACAGCACCGGCACCGCCTACATTCTCGAAGCCGGTTATCTACATAGCGGCGGCAACCTGCTTACGCTCTCTTTTAGCGGCGAAAACGCCCTGCCCGGCATCCCCGGCTTGCGCCTTGCCTTCGGTCTGCAGAGCGCCTTTGCCGATAGCTTCTTTGCCCTACCGCTTTATGCCAAGGCAGACTACACCCTTCCTACAAGCGGTATCTTCCCCAAAAGCAGCCTCATCGCATCCCTCGCCTTTGCCCCTTCGGTGCTGAGTTTTCGCGATGCTAAAAGTTACAACGCTTTTCGTATCGAAGGTGATGTTGAAGTGATCGCCAACGTTCACCTCTTTGCCGGCTACCGCAATATCGACACCAATTATAAAGCATTTGACAAAACCTTCAACGACAGCTGGTACGGGGGCTTGCGCCTAAGCTTTTAGCTTCGTACCACTTAACACCATTATATCAATATCCCCAAGCTCAGATAAAGCATCTGATAAACAAAAACTGGTATACTTTTGACATCTTCATTTGTCGGGAAAAATTCAAAATGATCGATCGAATTGCAATCATCAGGGGTCAATCGTGCAGGTTTACCCTGTGACCTGTAACCAATTCGAAAACAACCAAAAGGATAACTTATGAATAATTATAAAAAATTCGCCCTAACCGGTGCTGCCGGATATATCGCGCCTCGCCATATGAAAGCCATCAAAGATACGGGTAACGATCTGCTTGCGGCACTTGATCCTTACGATGGCATCGGCATTATAGATT
>JALWQQ010000025.1 GCA_027083075.1 Campylobacteraceae bacterium | reverse complement strand
TGCTCATCTTGCCCGCCTTTTTGAAGATGAGCTTGCCTCGCTTGTCGAAAATCAAGACATTATAGTCATCATCTGCCAAATGCCACTTTTTGACCATCACCTTATGCATATCCTTCACATAAAGTGCACGAGGATACTTCTTCTGTTTTGATTTCAAAATCGCATTGAGGATAAAGTTGGGCTTCCATGTTGCCGCCATATTGACCACAACCACCGATGCCGCTTTAGATGCAGGGTAGTGTTTGCGTTTCAAACGCTCTGCAAAAGCTTCGTTAAGATCCTTTTTATCGGGATCAACATAAAAGAGCGCATGCACCTTCCCCGTCAATGTCGAAGAGCACCATCTGCCACCGCTCACCTTACCGCCGTTGCTGCCACCGAGCGTTACGACAGGCGGCGCCTTGCCAAGCTCTACCCCCCACGCCATACAAACAAACATTATCGAAAGAAGTACGAAACGCATCATTGCCCCTTAAAATCAACATTTTCTTTCTCAGGTATCTTAACATTTTTTACTAAATCTATGAACTTTTATGCTAAGATAGCCGCACCAATTTTAGATGGAGAGAAAACGATGGATCTGAACAAAATCGGACATGGCGAATGCCCTGACGCAGTCAAAGCGGTGATCGAGGTGCCGCTTAACTCTAACATCAAATACGAATTTGACAAAGAAGCGGGCGGCATTGCGGTCGATCGCGTACTCTACTCGGCGGTACACTACCCTGCCAACTACGGCTTCGTCCCCAATACACTCAGTGACGACGGTGACCCTGCCGATATCTTGGTACTTTGTGACTACCCCCTGCAAGCGGGTTGCTACATCAAGTGTCGCTTGGTCGGTGTCCTGATGACCGAAGATGAAAGCGGCGGCGACGAAAAACTGCTGGCGGTTCCAACCGAAAAGATCGACCCCACCTACGCCAATATCCAAGACCTCGGTGATGTCCCCGAAGCGACGCTCAATCGCATCAAAAACTTCTTTGAGACCTACAAGATGCTCGAACCGGGCAAGTGGGTCAAAGTCAGCGGCTTTAAAGATAAAAAAGCGGCGACCGAGATCTTGGAAAAAGCGATCAAAAACTACAAATAGTGCGCATTACTGCGCCTCTTAAAGAGCGATGCATCCCGAACTGATCGTTATCGGCATCAATGTGCTTTTCGTAGCGATCGCTTACCTGATCGTCTATCCTGTTTCTGCAGGAAGCGACGTAATGAAGCTGGCGCAAGGCGATCTGCTTACCTCTGCGCTTTCGCTTCTTGCGGCGGGCGTACTCTTCTGGGGCACACCGTATCGCTTCAACCTGCTCTTTTTCGAAACCAACTGGTTTTGGTTTGCGCTAAGCACCTACCTCATTATCGAGACACCCTTTGCACTTTGGTATCTCAAAAAGTACGATGTAAGATTTTAAAACCCCATACTACGCTTGCGTTTCTCAAGATAGGCGGTGACGCCTTTAACGATCCCGAGTGCCATACGCTTTTGATAGTCGGGATTGAAGAGTCTGGCGCGCTCTTTATCATTGGTGATATACCCCGTCTCGATCAGTATCGACGGACGCGATGCACCTACAAGTACATAGAGGGGGGCGGGGTTGGCGCCGCCGTTTTTGACATCGGGATAGGCGCGTTTGATCTCGGAGATGATATGGCGCTGCACGTCGATCGCCAGCTTATGAGATTCGATCACCTTCGGTCCTGCCAAGACCGAATCGACAATCACATTTTTACTCAATGCATTCGTGCCTCTTAGAACCGCTTCGTTTTCACGCTTGGCGATGCGTTGCGAACGGGCATCACGCGTACGCTGCAGATAGTAGGTCTCGATCCCCTGTACCTTGTTAAAGCGGCTCTTTTGTGCGATGGCATTAGCGTGGATCGAGACAAAGACTTTGGCGTTTTTCTTATCGGCGATGCGCGTACGCTGCCCCAAGGTTAAAAAACGATCGCCGCTTCGGGTAAGATGGACGGGATAGCCCGCTTTGCGAAAGGCGCTTGCGACACGGTGTGCGATCTGCAAAACTGCATCCTTCTCACGTCTGCCGCCGCAGCACGCCCCTCCATCATGCCCACCGTGCCCCGCATCGATCACGATAAGATCATGACTATGATTCATGCTTGGTTTCCATGCCATTATCGGCGGCTTGGAAGGTGAAACTTTGTCATTGTCAGGTTGTTGACACGCAGTCATCAAA
>JALWQQ010000024.1 GCA_027083075.1 Campylobacteraceae bacterium | reverse complement strand
CTCATCCGCCAAGATCACCACGGGGTTTTTTGCCAGCGCACGCGCTACCGCTACACGCTGCTGTTCGCCACCGCTAAGCTCAAGCGGGTACTTCTCGGCATGCTCCAAAAGTTTAACATGCTTAAGTAGCTTCTGTGCTTGGGTCTTTTGAATGTCGGTCGAAAAACCGGCGATCATCAAGGGCAAAACGACATTTTTGGTCACCGTCCACTCGTTAACCAACTTATAGTCTTGAAAGACGATACCAAGATGGGTACGAAGCTCTTGTAGTCTCTTTTTGGGCACATTTGCCAGATCGACACCACCGACGATCAACGAACCCTCTGTCGGTTTGAGTGCGCCGTAGAGGGCTTTTAGTAGTGTCGATTTGCCCGAACCGCTGGGGCCGGTAATAAAGACAAACTCCCCTTTTTTGATGCGAAAACTTGCATTTTCAATAATGCGCTTACGCCCTTTGTCGTAAGCAAGCGTGATACCCGATGCATGAATCACATTGGAGCTTGCCATCTTTACCGCCTCTCGTTTAACATTGCCAACAAACGTTGATACGCCTCATAGTTGCTTCTGCTTTTAACCGGATCGTTTGGAAAAAACCCCGCATCTCTTTTCCCAAGATAGAGGTACTTGTGCTCGGGTCTGTCGCAACTACCCAAAGAGAGTCTGACAAGTACCGCCTCCTCGTTCTCGATACGATAGATACGCTCGATATGAAAAAAGAGATCGTCGAAACGCTGTGCCGCTTTAGGCAAACGCGCTTCGATCCCCTTCTCATATTTTACAATATCAAAATTAAACTCCCCTATTTTCTCCTTGGCTTCGGACTCCTCCTCGCAAAAGAGATGGATATCGTAGATATTTTTCTCCATGCGCCGCCAACGCGCCTCATATTTGCTAACCACCTCGATATCGGCGTTTTTGCGCACTGTAAAACGTGTTCTATTGAGCGCGCTAAAGGTTTCGAGTGCATAACGAAAATAGTTCTCACTATCGGTTCTAAGTTCTAAAACACCCTCTTTTTTTAGGGTACGCAGTGCCTCGTTGACAAAGGCTTTGCCGATGACGCGTCGATGCGGCTTTTTATCCCATGGTACGGGAAAGTGAACATAGATACGCTCTAAAAGATTGGAAGGCAACATCTCCAAAAAGAGTCTGGCATCATAGTTGACCACCCATATATTTTCGATGCCCTGCAAAGCGATCTGCTTGAGTACCTGCTGCGCCGAAGGGGTGTGGATCTCAAGCCCGATAAAGAGCGTATCGGGATGACGTTTTGCCTGATAGAGCAGATGGCGTCCCGAACCGAACCCCACCTCAACCGCCACTTTCGGAAAACCGAAATCTTTAAGATCTTCAAAGAAGGCGATCGGCTTTTCGTATGCGCTTGCGATCTTGGGACGCTTTTCGTGCTGTGTTAGATTGGAAGCGTGCACCTGTAGCTCTAAGCGTTTGGCAACGTCGTCGATAGCACGCTTTAACAGGTTTGTATCAAGCGGTCTGCTGATCTTTTCATACTTGAGCATATAGGCATCGGGGGTTTTTTTGAGCAGTAGTAAAAAATCTTCGCCCCCATAATGTACACCGATCAGTTCGCTCTCGTCGTGATCTATCGGCAAGGCACGAAAACGGATGGGCGATCCCTCGTAGATATGCTGTGAGATGACGGAGGTGTCGAAAGGATCTGCCTTAAGATGCGGCATCGACGATCCTTAAAGTGCCAATTCGCTTACGGGGCTCGGCGCGGCAAGCACACCGTCGAAACTTTTGGCACGAATGCGGTATGCATAGGCGTTGCCACGACTGACAAAGGTATCGATATATTCGGGCATCAGACGCCCTTTAACCTCTGCCAAGAAGTGCCATTTGCCGCCATTGTCTCTACGCTCAATCACATAAGAAGCTACGGCAGGGTGTGCGTGCGGCGCCCAAAGCAGCTTGACAGTCTCGGGCGAAACCTTATAGGCTTTCAAAAAACTTACGGGCTCAAACGCCTTGGCGGTCTTGACGCGTATCGGCTTACCCGGCAACGACTCTCTGCCAAGCGCCACGGTCGTGATGCTATAGAGGTATTCGGTATCGGGCTTAAGACGGGTATCGACAAAATGCGTAGCATACCGACTACCAACCGTCGCGATCTGCTTCAAGCTACGCTTCCCGGCTCCCGGATAGCCACGATAGACATTAAATGCCGTTACCCTTGGAT
>JALWQQ010000023.1 GCA_027083075.1 Campylobacteraceae bacterium | reverse complement strand
ATGCGAGATTGCCCATGTTATAATCAACGATGGCGACCATGCGTATCTCTTTTTTGTAAAATTTAGTCGGATTATATCATAGCGTAGCAAAAAGAGATTTAGTTCATTTGGTTACAATAGCACCAAAGAAAGGGGTAAGATGCGTATAGCTATCGTAAAACTCTCGTCGATGGGCGATATCGTTCATGCAATGGTAGTTTTGCAGTTTATAAAACGTATCCGTCCCGATATTGCGATAGATTGGTTTGTTGAAGAGCGGTTTTCCGAGCTTTTACAATACAACCCTCATATCGATTGTATCATTTCGGTTCAACTGAAAACATATAAAAACAAACCCTTTCGTCTTATAGACGAACTTCGGCGCTTGAGAGAACAAGGAAAGACAAAAGCGTATGATATGGTCATCGATATGCAGGGGTTGATCAAGAGTGCGGTCGTGTCGAAAATATTGGGGAAAAAGATCGTCGGATTTGACAAAGATTCCATTAGGGAAAGTTTTGCCGCACGATTTTATACCGATTTTGTAGCGTGCGACTATGATGCCAATGCCATTTGGAGAAATGCGGTATTGGTATCAGAGGCTTTGGGTTTGAAGATAGAGCCCTCAATGATTACAGATAAAGAGCCTTTTATCTTTTATGGTTCTAAAAAAAAGTTTTTCGATACGAACTCCTTAAAGAAAAATATCGTTTACGGATTGGGGGCGAGTAAGGCAAATAAACGTATACCGCCGTCGCTTATCGTATCGGTTATAAAAAGTTTGCCGCAGTTTCGACATTTTTTGTTGTGGCACGGCAATGAAGAGTCTGCGATAGCCGATCGGATCGCTTCGGAGACAGAAGCAACCAAATTGCCCGTTTTGACCATTGATGAGATGAAGGCGCTTTTCGATCAAGCCGATCTTGTTGTCGGTGCCGATAGCGGTCCGACCCATGTAGCATGGGGGCTCAATAGACCCACTTTGACGATTTTCGGTCCTACCCCCTCCTACAGAAATGCATGGTACGGTAAGAGACATCAAATTATAGATTGTGGTTACAATCGGCTTTTTGGTTCGAATGGGTGCATACGCCATATCGCTCCCGAGAGAGTTGCTTCGGTCATTTTGGAGTTGGTTTGATGCAATTGCCAGAGCAAAAAACATTTTAAATTGGTCAAATGAGAGTCGTTATCGAACCACCGACATGGCTTGGCGATACTGTGATGGCTTCAGGCGCTATCGAGAAGCTTGTTAAAGCATTAAGACCGCGAGAGCTAAGCTTTTTCGGTAGCAAGGTCTCCTTGGAGGTTTTGAATAAAAAAAAGGCGATTGTAAATCATAAAAACTTTGCAACAGTAAAGGCTTTTCCAAAATCGGATCTCTTCGTATCGTTCCGAAGAAGTTATTTCTCAAGACTATTGGCGTTTAAAGCAAAAAGAAGTTTTTTTTTCGGAATATATGACGGACACATGGTAGAAAAATACAATGCTTATGTAGATACTATCATTGAGGCTTTGCGGCTAACTCCGGATCCAAAGCTATATGCGCCGATTTTGGACTTTGTGCCCAATCGATTTGAAAGACCGGCTATAGGGATTAATCCGGGGGCAAGTTACGGAAGTGCCAAGAGGTGGTATCCGGAAAAGTTTGCCGAAGTGTGCAATCGTCTTTGCGGTGATTTCGATATTGTTATTTTCGGTGGACCGGGCGAGGAGGGGATGGCAGATGATATAGTGGCTCAATTACGTTGCAAAAACTATAGTAATCTTTGTGGCAAATTGACTATCAAAGAGCTTTGTGAGCATATCGGCGGACTTTCGGCATTTATTACGAACGATAGCGGCCCAATGCATATTGCATCGGCTATGGGAATTCCTACTGTAGCGATTTTCGGTCCTACCGACTTTACCGAAACGCATCCTTTCGGCAATAACCATATGATAGTCAGCAAATACCTCTCTTGTGCACCTTGCAAAAAGAGAGAGTGTCCCCTGCGACACCATAGATGCATGAAAGAGATCGATGCGGATGAGGTTATAGAGGCGTTTTATACACTTCGTCTACGATAGCACAAAGTGTATGTATCGTTAAGATATGCATCTCTTGAATACGTGCGGTCGAGTCCGAAGGGACGACTAGATTGATATCGCATAGACGGTTCATCTCTCCACCGCTCTTTCCGCTGAGACCGATCGTGCTCATCTTTTTCTCTTTTGCTTTCTCGATTG
>JALWQQ010000022.1 GCA_027083075.1 Campylobacteraceae bacterium | reverse complement strand
GCTTTAATGCAAGCGCCGCACTTCGACCCCTTACCGCGAGAAGAGAACCTCAAGGCACTGCTGCAAACACTCTTTTCAGCTTCGCTTCCCGTATCGGGCGGATGGGGATACGACTGCAATGACCCGACCATACTCTTGCTTGAAGAGGAAAGCCATAAGAGACAAGTTCAGTACACCGCAGCGATGATGCGCACCCATATTGAGATGCAGCTCCGCCTTCCCGAAGAGGCGCGTTACGGTGCGATCAACCTCAAAGAACTCTCACGCGAACAGTGCGATGATGGATGCGAAACAGTACACTATGAAGTCTCGGCCATGAAAGAGAGCGACTACAAACGATTTATCGCCGAATACAAAGAGAACTACGGTAAAAGCGACTTCGATCTACAAAAACACTTTCAAGCACGTGAAGCGGCGACATTGAAGCGCACTATCACCTACTGCTTTAAATATTAGCATCTTTGTCACCCGAAAGTATCTTTAGATATCAAAAACAATCACAATCTTTTTCGTGTATTTTGATGATAAGAGTAGAAAAGAGAGTAGAAATGCCCCACAGGGGGGCTAGCAGGGGTTTACTTGATCTTTTTGCTACCGTAGTAGGTACCGGTGTGATCTACGTAGGTGATCTTAAGCTCGTCACCCTTCTTAACACCCTCGCTTTTAAATTGGAACTTAATAAGCGGGTTTTTAGACAAGAACTGGCTTGTTGAAGCATCGTAAACCGTCTTGCCGTTTACCGTAGCAGTAATGTGCTGGATAAAGTTTACCGGCACACCCTTCTTTTTTGCTTGATTGTAAGTCAACATCGGATGAGAGATGCCTACTTTCGCTTTTACCACATCGCCTTTGATTTTGGCTTTGATTTTCATCCTGACTTTTTTTGCCTCTGCAGCAGGCGCTGCCGCTTTTACCGCTTCGCTCTTAGCGGTAACTGCTGCGGGCGCCTCCTCGGCATATGCCATACCACTTACCAAAAGTGCACCCAAAGTACATACAGACAAGATCTTTTTCATGCGTTATCCTTTCTTTTTTTCTTTTTCTTTTAACGATTAGCCTTCACAGCCGCTCAATGCAACTTCGAAGCTTCTCTTCGCTTTATAGAATTTACCGTCTTTGCCCTCGACCACAACCGTGATGGAACCTGTCTTTTTCATCTTGATCTTCAACGCAAGATTGGGCACCATATTATCCTCGATATTCCAAACCGCAACCAAGCTTTCAGGGTTGGCATCTTGGAAAAGCGCAACGCTTTTTGCAGGTACACCAACCTTGATAGAAACAGGTACTTGACCACCATTGCTCGCAACCTCGGGTGTGCTTACTTTGACATCCGCAGAGTCAACAGGCTTTACATCGCCGTACAATGCTTTGATAGCACTCTCAACCGTCTTGGCTTTCCATGCTTCGGGCTTTTCGACTCTATAGTCTTTTGCGAAAGCCGCTGCAGAGAAAGCCACCGCAACCAATGCAAGTTTTGCAATCTTTTTCATCATCTTTCCTTTCTTTGATGTATTTCACTTATGATTTTAGAGCAAGATCGTGAAGCGATCGTGTAAGCCTACGCCTACTTGCTCGCATTCACCATATATTCGACGATCTCTTTGATCTTATCGTCAGGCAGGTTTGTGCCACCCTTGGGAGGCATGCCGTTGATACCGTGGATAGCATTGTGCAGTACTTTATCCATGCCTTTTTTCGTTACTGCCGCCCATGCCGCCTTATCGCCTACCTTAGGTGCGCCCATAGAGTCGGTCGCATGACATACCGCACAGTGGTCTTTGTAGAGTTTTTGTCCTTCGCTCGGCTGCGCAGACGCCTCTTGTTTCGGCGCTTTGCCAAGCGGCGGATTGAAGTTGGCGATCGCATGTGCGATGCGCTGTACTTTAGGCTCACCCTTGAAGCAGCCCTTCATACAACGTTTTTTCGGATCTTTGAGCTTTTTGCCGCCGAAGTTTTCACGCAAGGTCTTAGGATCGGCATTCCAAAACTTACGTACATTTTCCAAACCGTTCTTACCGCGAATATCGGGCACAAAGCCGTTTTCGTTGGGCAGGTGCACTTTCGTAAAGTTCTCTTTGCTAAGTACAAAATCGTCATCTACCTCTTGTCCATCGACCTTGATCTCATTGATACTCAAGAGGTACGCAACCAATGCATAGACTTCGTCATTGGTCAAACTCATCGGTGCTTGATGCGGCATACCCGTTTTGATATACCAAAATGCCGTGCTTGCATACGGCCAGTAGGAACCGAAGGTTCTATGTGGTCCTTCGTCATCACCCGGATTCCAGCGCTGGTTTTTAAGCGTTTCGTGCTCTTCGTAGGCATTACCAGCTGTCAAGTGCGGATAGAGTCCGCTACCGCTACCGAAGTCACCGTGACACTGCTGACATTTCGCTTCGTAGATCTCTTCACCCTCTTCGACACTACCCTTACCTTCGGGCAAGCCTTCGCCGTAGTACATTACATCGACATTCCATGCGTCGATTTCGCACTTCTTGGCTTTTCTACCGAGGTTAAAGTGGGTTTTGTGCGCCTTTTCATTCACATAGTATGCTGCGGTTTTGCCGTGCTTTACGGGGTAAGTAACGCCGCCGTCGATGACATATTTGTGGTTAAAGTCATACTTGCGCGATGTCTCGTAACCCATGGCAGCCGTAGCACAAAGTGCCGCGATCGCCGCAGTCGAGATGATTTTACGATAAGACTTGAACATTACTTACCTCCCCTTTTTCATTCACTTCCCAAGTGTGGATACCATTTCTGTGGTAAACACCCTCGACGCCGACCGCTTTTCTCTCCTCCATGACCGTAGGCTGGATGAAGCCTGCATCGTCTCTGGCGCGGCTTGAGAGCAAGAGCGGTTTACCTTCGTACTTGTAGATATAGCTAAAGCGTGTCCATGCTTTGGGCAAGACAAGCCCCTTAAGGCTCGCCTCTACCCAGTTCTTGCCACCGTCAAAAGAGATATCGACGCCGGTGATCGTACCGTGACCGGACCACGCCAACCCTTCGATCTCGACAATATCGCCTTTTTTCAGATCTGTCCACGGTTTTTCGGGACAGGGATTGGTGATGACGGAGTTTACTTCGTTTACATAGAAGTGCTGGATCGCCTTACCGTCTTTTCTAAGCGCCGTATAGCGAGAAGTCTCCTCTTTGGCATAGAAGGGCTCTTTGGCAAACTCGAGGCGGCGGAGCCATTTCACACAGAGGTTTGCTTCCCATCCCGGTACCAAGAGGCGGATCGGATATCCCTGCTCGGGGCGCAATGCTTCACCGTTTTGACCCCAAGCGATGATCACATCGTCAAGGACTTTATCGACAGGGATCGTACGACCCATGTGTGAGCTGTCGCCACCTTCGGCAAGCATCCACTTCGCTTCGGGTTTCAAGCCGATATCTTTGAGGATATCTTTAAGATAGACACCCGTCCACTCTGCACAAGACATAAAGCCTTTGGCAAACTGGATAGAGTTGAACTGAGGACCTCTCCACTCCGGACCACCGTTGGCGGGACACTCTACGAAGTGGATACGGCTAACGCTCGGATAGCGCTTCAACTCGTCCATTGTCAAGACGATCGGCTTCTCGACCAAGCCGTGGATCATCAAGCGGTGTTGCTTAGGATCGATATCGGGTGTTCCACCGTGGTGACGGTTGAAAAAGAGACCGTTAGGCGTAATGATGCCGTGCAGGTCTTGGATTGGTGCTACCGCGATAGAGGCGCGGTAGTTACCTGAAGAGAGGATTGGTGTCGTTCTTCGAACAACATGTCTCTCGAAGGGAGAGGGTTGACCGTATAGCTTTTCGCTTACGGGATAGCCCCATTTAGTCTCCCAGGGGTTTAGATTGACGATCTTCTCGTCACCGTCGCACTTGGCTTTTTTCTCGTCCGCACTCAGCGCAACGGGTGCAACAACGCTAGCCGCCGCTACAGCGCCTGCGGTGAGCGTTGCCGTCTTCTTGAAAAAGTCTCTTCTTGACGGCGTATGCACGTCGGCACGCGTCGCGTCAAGCTCTTCGCTTCTCTTGCTCATCGGTCCTCCTTGAGATTTGATCCCTTACGCACATAACAAACACACCGTTTATGTACGATCGGGCTTTATGACGAAATGCCGCGGTAAAAGGGTGCCGCGCTGTCATGTTGGACTATTTTATAGAAAAAAACTAAAATAAAAATGAGAATGGTTTTATCTTCTTACTTTTTATCAAAAAATAATTATAAGTGGTACTTTTATTATCACTTCACCTGATAATATTCATCAGTTTCCCGAAACAGCACACCCCAAAACGACAATGTCGAGATAGGTGCTATTGTAGTACAACGACCCGTTTTCATCCTCTATCACTGCAAAAAGCGTACCCTTAAACGGGATCGCCGCCTCCAGCGTTGTCTCCATCGCTTGCGGCATCTCACCGGGTCGAATGTAGGCGATAAAACTCTTACCCGTACCGGAACGTAGCAGTGTGACGGAACGCACCTTGATATCGCTGCGCACCCCGATCTCTATCCGCGATGCGTCATCCACCGTATGACGGGGTGCGATCACCTCGATGCGCGCGCTTTTGCGTATCGAAGCAAAGCGCTCTTTGCCGTAAATAAGCCCCACAAGCGCGTTAAAATCCTCGCTCTTGTAAACCTCGGGGGCAAGCGTGTCCGCAAGCGCCGCACTCCAAAGCAGCATCAAGACAAAAAGATATCTCATGTGGTTGGCTCCGAGAGTGCGCCGTATAGCGCCTCAAGAAACGGTAGTCTTGCCGTATGATCTCCCGGTAGCAGCTCCGAGAGTGTCACGATCGATGCAAGACTCTCTTGCGGATGGCGCAAGAGAAGATAGATCGCCTCCGCCAAGCGCGCCTCTTCGCTCGGATCGATTTCGGGATAGCCCTCTTCAAAAAGATGCGGCTCCCAGTAGTATCCCATACTCAAAATGGCGATCCGGTCTTGATCGGGACGTGAAAAGAGTGGTGTGCGCTCGTAGCTTGCCTCTTTGTACTTGCTTACTGCATGCGAAACCTTCTGTGCTACGGTGCCGCCCGTGATCGCGCCTGCCAACTCGATCGCATCGGAAGCCTGCATCTGCTGTGCGAGATGGGATCGTACCAGCGAAACAAACGCTTCGATATCCAACGCCATCGCATACCTCCTTCTTTTTTCGCTACAATAACGCAATATTCTTAATGTCCGCCAAACGGAGGTCTGCTTTGAGCAAAACAGGATATGTCACGGCTCTCTTTTGCGCTACCAAAGAGGGAAGAGAGACGCGAGAGCGCTTAGATGTCGACCCCAAAGGCATTGTCGGCGACAAGTTTTATGGACGCGACAGCGCACGCGCCATCTTGCTTACTTCGCACAAAAGTTACAAAGTGGCAAGCAGTGCGGGTATTGCGCTTGAAGAGGGTAGGCTGAGTGAAAATATCTGTGTCGATATCAACCTCTATCGGCTTCCGATAGGTTCGCGCTTTCGTATAGGCAATATCTCTTTTGAGATAGCCCAAGCCGGAACATTGTGCAAATCACTCAAAAAGGTCGATCCGAAACTTCCTAAGGTTGTTGCCGATTGTAGAGGGGTCTATGTAAGAGCGTTAGAGAAAGGCTCGATCGCCGTCGGCGATCGCGTTAGTATCTTTGCCGATTAGACACTACCGCCACATTTTCCTTTGCCACATTTTCCGCCACCGCACTTTTTGGCAGGTGCAGGCGCAGGCACGGGTGCCGATACCGGCTTCGGTGCAGGAGTCGGCTTGTGTGCTGCAGGCGCAGCGGGCACGGCAGGTGTCTTGGGTGCAATGGGTGCCGGAACTTTTTTAGCGGGCGTAGCAGGTTTTACAGGCTCCTCTACCTTTTCACCCGCCAACTTTGAAAGAATGCGCTCCATGCGCTTTTGCGCCTTAAGCAAGACATTGATAGAAGCTTCGTCTTCCATGTGCATCGTAGCGATCCAGTTATAAACTGTCGGGAAGCCAACCTCTATCGTGCTCTCTCCGTCCTTATTGTACATATAGAGCGAACAGGGCGCAAACGCGCCCGCTTCAGGGTGTGTCTGCGATACGGTATAGATCACCTCGAGGTTACAGATGGAGTAGACATCGTAGAAGGTGTAGGCATCATATTTCGCTTCACTAAAGTCATAGTTGAGATCGTTAAAGCCCGCCATGATAAACTCTGCCGGCGGCAAAGCGCTCTCAAACTTCTCCGATTCGAATTCGTCTTTAAAGTCTTCTGCGTCAGCACCGTCGGGGATCTTGATCGACTTGGTATAGACCAGCGGACCCTTGGGCGCAGATGGTGCATAAGTAGGCTTTACGACAGTAGCGCCGGGAAGCGCTTTTTTAAGCGTATCTTCCACCAGTTTTGTATAGGCAAGCAAGTCGGCATCGTCCGCAGGTATGCCTAAGATCGCCGCCATGCTTTTTGCCGAAAGACGCGATACATAGATCTTTTTGCCTCCCTTAGGTACCCAGATCGACATACTCATCGGAGTAAAGAGACCGATATTGGGATACTTCTTGACCAGTTTGAGCACCATATCTTTTTTGAAGATGGTAAAAAGATTGTAAACATCGTGATGTGTCTTGCCGAAGTTCTTTTTAAAAGGGGCGAGCATATTGCGGTTGTCGTTAATGAAAAATCCCGCCTTCTCGAAGGTAGCCTCGATCGTTTTGGGCGTGATCTTTCCATTTTGATGATCGGTCGCCAACACCACGGGTGCCTCAAGCACCGCTTTTGTCGCAGTACTTACAGGTGTTTTCACCGCCTCCGTAGCCATCGATGCGCTTAAAAAAAACGCCGCTATGCCAAATAGTTGCCATACTCTTCTCATAGTCATCCTTTGTTTGAAGTCTTAAGTTTGGGACAAGTGAGCTTATTATAACCCAAAATGTTTTAGAATGAAAGCAGTCAATAAGAAAAACGCGGGAAGACCCGCAAAAGAGAGCATCGCTTAGAAGCGATAGCGCAGATAGAAGCGTAGGTCTTGCGCTTTATCGACGATATTGGGTGTCATCATTTTCGCTAGCGCCATCTGTCCTGCCATCAATCCGGCAGTTTGCATATCGGGTGCCTTTTGTGCTTGCACCAACGCCTGTGCAACTTGACCCACAGACGCTGGTTTTGTAGGATCAAGTGTGCCACCCATCATTTTATTGAATTGATCCCAACCTTGTGCACCTTTTACAAGATCAGATATTTTAAGCGGCGTACCTCCTGCGCCAAAGAAACCATTGCTACCAGTATAGTCATAGTTGATGCTGGTATAGCGGATCTGCGCACTCAGTGCATCATTGATCTGATACGTAAAGTAGGCTTCCCATGCACTACCGCGAGCCGCAAGCTTAGAACCGACCATGGTATCTTCGCCGTAGTCGAAGGGTCTCCAATATTTTGATCCGTGGTTATACTCAAGACCGAGTTTGCCACCCTCGATAACCGGAATTTGCGCACCTACCCAATAAGAAGTACCGCTTTTTGCTTCACCGGCTTTTGCACCAAATCCAGGCGTGCCGGCAGGAAAATTAAGCGCAGTAGGATCAACGCCTAACATATATTTACCGCTATCGGGATCGGTCTTACTCCATGCAAAGGAGGCAAAGAGTTTGGTATCTGCCAAGATGCCCTCTTCAGTCAAACCGTCTACCATCGCAGAGATAGCGGCGCCGTACATATTGCCGTTTTGACTAAAGCTTGCTTTTTGTCCATTGAATGCCTTCGCAAAATTTGCACTATCGAACCCGGGAAGACTCCACGCTTTATACCAAGTGGTCTTTACGATATATTGTCCATCGTTATAAGGCTCAAAGATAAAGCCTGCCAACTTCACATCTTTCAACTGATTGCTATCGTTTTGATAAGATGTGCCTGCAAGGTTACCAAAGAGGGGTGCCGCATTGGATGAACCCTGTCCCATACAGAGCTTGATGCTCATACCGGGCACGCCGGTGAGGCTTGAAAGATCGACCTTGGAGCTCAGACCGTCAAACTCGACATTGATGATATGACCAAGCGGCGACTGCGGCGAGTCGTCCTCTCTGAGGCTTGCCAAAAAGCCGTTGGTAGAGGGGCGGCGACCGATAGAGAAGGTCCACGGAAGCCCCGTACCCAAAAAACTGTCACCCAGATAGAGCCAAAAGGCTTGGCGCACATGAAGCGTATTGTTGCTAAGCGCTTCGTTGCTGATCCAATCAAAAGTATCAAACCCTGCACCTCTCATACCAAAGGGGTTCAGCGTAGGATTTGGCGTCTGTCCAAACTCGGCACCAAATGCTTTGTTCATAGCAAGTTGTGCCATAAAGACATTTGTGTTGTCGGGACTGTAGGACATATTGAGCCATAGACGTTCCGTAAAGAGTGTGTTGTTTTTACGCTTGGAGCCGTCGGCCATATCGTAGTTAAGACGATCATACGCAGTACGGAAGTCCACATTCCACTTGATGTTATCGCCGCTATCGTGTGCCTTCACGGTATTGATCTTCTTCTTGTTTTTTTTGATCTGCTTTTTAAGTGTAGCGATCTCTTTTTCGAGTGCTGCCAATTTGTCACTCAATGCATCCGCTTGTACAAGCGAAGCACTAAGCGCTACAGCCGCAGTTAATGATAAAGCCGTAAGCTTCTTCATTGTTACTCCTTTTTAAAATGGTATGGCTTAGTCTAAGATAGAAACTCTAAACATTTACTTAATGTCTATAGATTTATACAATATTAATGAAAAGTTAATTATATATTATAAATGTCATAATTGTACCAAAAGGAAAAGAGTCATTGAGCAAGTAGAGAAATTGAATACAATGTGATGTTATAAGAAAAGCCTCATGCAGAAAAACTCTCAATGCGGCATCGACCTACGTTCCCACACCTGAAAGGTGCAGTATCATCGGCGATGAGAGGCTTAACTTCCGGGTTCGGAATGGAGCCGGGTGTGACCCTCTCTCTAACGA
>JALWQQ010000021.1 GCA_027083075.1 Campylobacteraceae bacterium | reverse complement strand
ATGCAAGAGCAGATCAAGAAGACCGAACTAACCGCTCGTGCCGGCGGCGGCATGGTAGAGATCAAGGCAAACGGTGCCGGCGAGATCATCGATCTTAGCATCGACGATAGCCTGCTTGATGACAAAGAGGCACTGCAGATACTGCTTATTTCGGCGATCAACGACATCAACAAGTCGGTGGAGGAAAACAAAAAGTCGCAAGCACTCTCGATGTTTGGCGGCATCAATCCCTTTGGAGGATAAGATGAACCCCGTAACGGAGGCGATAGAGAACGACTCGATCGCCGGACTCAAGGCACTCTTAAAAGAGGGTGTAGATATCACCAAGCCGATCATTATCGGTGAAGAGTACGATCTGGACGAATACGATACGATCAGCCCGCTCTTTTATGCGATACGTAAATACGCCTCGCTTGAACTGATCCGCTTTTTACTCGACAACGGCGCCGATCTCTTTGCGACCGATGACGAGGGTGTAAGCGCTCTGGATATGGCGATCAAATTTAAGCGTAAAGATGTGGTCAAGCTCTGCTTGGAACAGGGTTTCGATATACGAAGTACCACGCGCAAAAGCGGGATCTTGCCGATACAACTTGCCGCATGCTTTAACGATACCGAGATGGTCGATCTACTTTTGGAGTACGGTTGCGATATCAATGCAGTTGACAACACCGGCATGACGGCAAAAGATTATGCCAAGCGCTTGGGGCAAAAGCAGATGGTAGACTACATCGCTTCCAAAGGCGGCAAGCATAACCTTTATCCTGAGGAGTAGCTATCGTAACGCAAGCATCGTTTTGATGCCGCAGGCTATCTTTTGCATCTCTTTATCGTTTGTACTTCCGACCTTTTCTATGATGCGGCTCTTGGCTACGCTACGAAGCTGCTCCACCATAGCATCGCTCTCTTTTTGTAGTTTATCGCGTTTACATATCCTGATGCGTAGCGGTTCGGCATCGTCGATGAGATTGCTCGTAAGCGCCACAACGGTGACGAGATCCAAGACTTGATTGAGCTTGGTGTCGGATACGATGATCGCAGGACGCACCTTGGCTACCTCTTGTGCTCTCTTTTGCGGGTTGAAATTGACCAAAACAATATCGCCTCTACGATAGTCCATCGTCTAAGCTCTCCTCCATGAGTGCATTCTCTTTGTTTGCGCTCTCTTTGATCTTTTGTGCCGCTTGGAGGAGTTTTTGTTGCGTTTTAAAGGCAAAAAACTCTTCTGCAAGCTCTGCGCCGAGATAGACCCCGAGTCGCTTGTGCGCCTTTTTATCCTCCACGGTAAAACTCTCCTTCGGATCGATGCGCAGCAAAGAGGGATTGCGTACGATCTCTCTAGTACCGTAGCTCTTTGGCATCGTCACTCCTTTGTTTGACATATGACAAATATTAGCAGATATTCTCTTTTGTGTCAATGGCAATTTGGTTATAATACATTCAAGTTTAACACAACAAGGTCGTTTCCGTGTTTACCGAAGTTCAATCCTCTGCGCTTCCTCTCTGCGGCATTGACGAAGCGGGGCGCGGTCCGTTAGCAGGTCCATTGGTGATGGCGGGTGTGATCTTGCAAAAACGCATCTACAAACTCAACGACTCGAAGCTCCTTAGCGAAGCGCAGCGCGAAAGACTCTATGCGCGCATCGTTGCCGCAAGTGCCTACCATGTCGTCACCTTCGATGCCGAGACGATAGATAGTGATGGCATCTCGATATGCTTACGCAACGGACTCAAGGCGATCAAAGAGGCGCTTGCACCCGCACGCTTTCTCTTTGACGGCAATAGCAGCTTCGGCGTTTCGGGGATAGAGACGATGGTGGGCGCCGACGGAAAGGTCAAGGAGGTGAGTGCCGCCAGTATCGTCGCCAAAGTGACGCGCGATCGCATCATGTGCGAACTCTCGACACGCTACCCCAAGTACGGCTTCGAGAGACACAAAGGCTACGGTACCAAGGCGCATATCGAGGCTATCAAGCGTTACGGCAGATGCGAGATACACCGCCGCAGTTTTCGCATCAAAGAGATCGACGAACCTGCGCTCTTTTGACCTTAAAGTAAATATTAATTTACATTTAAATATAATTTTGTAAATACATATTTACAAAGGAAGCCTTTTGCAAATCGACGATCTCTTTGAGATACAGCAACTGCTTTTGCAAAAAATCTCCCTTGAACACAAACGCTATCTCTATGAGAAGATCGATTGGACGCAAAGGATCA
>JALWQQ010000020.1 GCA_027083075.1 Campylobacteraceae bacterium | reverse complement strand
TCCGGCAAGCATCAAGCGGTGGTCGATGCGATAGGTACCGGCAAAGAGCTGATCGAGAAAGTTCTCCACCTCGTCGATCTTGACATCCGCCAAAAACCCTAGATTTCCGGCATTGATCCCGAGTACCGGCTTGTGGTACTTGTAGCTACGACGTACCAGCGAAAGCAGCGTACCGTCACCGCCGAGAGAGACCAAAAAATCGGCGCGCTCGCACATTGCATCGAATGCGATGCCCTCTTTTCCGATCAGCCGTGCAGAGTGCTCGGCAAGCATCACCTCGATACCACGTTGCTCGAACTGCGCTTTTATCTTCTCGTAAAGCGGTGCAACGGTTGCAGCATCGGGCTTGAGGATGAAGCCTGCGCGTTCGATCTTGGGCAGGGTCTGCTCTCTCATTGTACTTGTTATCCTTTATGTTGTCGTCTAAAAGAGCTATTAGGGTAGCATAAAATTGCTTGGCAAGAGGCATAAACAAAGTTTGGCTATAATCCCGAGAGATTTTTGAAGAGGATTTGTATATGAGAACACACTATTGTGCCGAGATCAACGAATCGATGATCGGTCAAGAGGTCACCGTCGCGGGGTGGGTTGCCTCCAGACGCGATCACGGCGGTGTCATCTTTATCGATCTACGCGACAAAGACGAAGTGGTACAACTGGTCTGCGACCCGGCCGACAATGCCGAAGCACACCGTATCGCCGACGAGGTGCGCGACCACTATGTTTTGGTAGCGCACGGCAAAGTGCGTGCGCGTGGCGAAGGGCTCGAAAACCCAAAGCTCAAAACAGGCAAGGTGGAGATCGTCGTCGACAAGCTGTTGATCGAAAACCGCTCCTTGCCGATGCCTTTTGATCTGGGCGACGAGAAGGTCAACGAAGAGATCAAGCTCAAGTATCGCTACTTGGATCTGCGCACACAGAAGAGTTATGATATCTTCCGCTTGCGCTCGAAGGTGACGATCGCGGCACGCAATGCACTTGACAAGATGGGCTTTTTGGAAGTCGAGACACCGGTACTGACCAAATCCACCCCCGAAGGTGCACGCGACTATCTGGTACCGAGTCGTGTGCATCCGGGCGAGTTCTATGCCCTGCCCCAATCACCACAGCTCTTTAAACAGCTCTTGATGGTGGCGGGATTTGACCGCTACTTTCAGATCGCCAAGTGTTTCCGCGACGAGGATCTGCGTGCCGACAGGCAACCCGAGTTTACGCAGATCGATGTCGAGATGAGCTTTTGCGACCAAGAGGATGTGATCGCGGTGGCCGAAACGCTACTCAAAGAGATCTTCGAAGCGGCGGGGAAAACGGTCGAGATCCCCTTCAAACGTATGCGCTACGACGAGGCGATGGAGAAGTACGGTAGCGATAAGCCCGATCTTCGCTTTGAGATGGCGATGGTCGATGTGGATGATATCTTTGCACGCTGTAGCAATGAGATCTTTACCTCCATCGCCGCCGACCCTAAAGCCAACCGCATCAAAGCGTTGCGCGTACCCAAGGGCGATACAATCTTCTCAAAGCGTCAAATGAAGGGCTTTGAGGATTATGTACGCAAATTCGGCGCTAAGGGACTTGGCTACTTCCAGTACAAAGAGGAAGGGCTCAAAGGGCCGCTGACGAAGTTCTTTGAAGAGAAAGACCTACAAGAGATCATCGATCGCTGCAAACTTGAAGTAGGCGATGTGGTCTTTTTCGGCGCAGGAGAGAAGAAAGTAGTCTGGGATTACATGGGACGCTTCCGCCTCTACCTTGCCGAGCAGATGGGCATCATCCCGCAAGATGTGTATGCTTTTGTATGGGTGATTGACTTCCCGATGTTCGAGATCGAAGAGGGGCGCATCAAGGCACTACACCACCCCTTTACGATGCCCAAATCGCTTGAAAATAGCGACGACATCGAAGCGATCGAGTCGATCGCGTATGATATTGTACTCAACGGCGTAGAGCTTGGCGGCGGATCGATCCGTATCCACAAAGAGGAGATCCAAGAGAAGATCTTCGAACTACTCGGCATCTCGCAAGAGGAGGCGCAAGAGAAGTTCGGCTTCCTGCTCGATGCGCTCAAATTCGGTGCGCCGCCGCACGGAGGTTTTGCTTTGGGGCTTGATAGGTTGGTGATGCTGCTGACCGGTGCGCAGAGCATCCGTGAAGTGATCGCCTTTCCTAAAACCCAAAAGGCGCAATGTCTACTCACCGAAGCACCGAGTGGTGTTGACAACGAACAACTCAAAGAGCTTAGCTTGCGCATCAGACAGCAAGTCGTCTCTTGATGTTCTAAACGGGACTAAAGCCCGTACGGTTATCGGATAACAGATAACGGATCATGGAATTTTAGGAAAAACTTTCCGACCAAATCTCATCACTCATCACTCATCACCCTTCACTCATCACTCTTCACTCTTCGGTTCCTTACCCCTCTTTTCTTCGGGGTCAGACCCGCAACGACAACGCTAATGCATTGTCATTAAGGTCAGACCCCCGCCTCATTTCTAATTTCTAATTTTCTCATACCGCTTAAGCCACTGCCATATCCCTACCACGACCGTCATCAAAAAGAGCGGTGCGATCCACGGCTTCGCCTTTACAAACTCATACAGTGCGATGATCGTCTCACTGGCATAGTAAGCACTCAACCCGATCACGCACACAAAAAGTATCGAGGCAAATAGATTATAAAATATAAATTTTCCGAAAGGGTACTTGCCCATTCCCATCACAAGCGGTATTAGTGTCTTGACGCCATAGATAAACTTCTGCACAAAGATCGCCCATACGCCGTAACGCCTCATGATCAGGTGCGCCAATGCCAACTTTCGGCGGTGTTTACGAAAGTAAGGCATCACCTCTTTGCGTTGATAGCGCGCCAGATAGAAAAGAAAGTTATCGCCCAAGAAATTTGCAAGGGCGCCGATAGCAAGAGCAAGCGGCAGGTTCATATGTCCCAGATAGCTAAAGACGCCTGCCGCGGCGATGATGACGAAAGAGCCGCCGAAGCTAAAAAAAGCAACCGCCAGATACCCCCACGCTTCCAATGTCGAAAAATCCATGCACTACTCTTCAAAGAAAGTTGCCGCATCTTAACAAAGATTGGTTAATGCCTACATAAGGTATACTTTCACCATGTTCGAGACACTCTTTTCGATCCTCTTTGTCTATCTCTTTATCGCCTTGGGTTACCTTGCCAAGCGTCTTTTTAAAGAGCGGCTTGATGCCAAAAGCCTAACGATCATGTCGGTCTACTTTATGCAACCCTTTGTCGGTATCTGGGGGTTTAGCACAGCAAGCTTGTCGCCGGCACACTTTAAGGTTGTCGGTCTCTACTTTGCCATGATCGCCATCGGACTTGCGCCTACACTACTGCTTGCCAAGAGCCTCTTTGATGACACCAAAGAGCGCGCTATCTTCTCCATCGCAGGCTTTGTCGGCAACACCGGCAATATCGGCATACCGCTGGGTATCGCGCTTTTCGGCACCCAAAGCGTCATCTATACCACCATGATCAACCTTGCCAATGTGATCGTCGTCTATCTACTGGGGGCTTATATCTATTCGCGCGGCAGCTTCGATGTCAAACGATCTATTCGCAACATGCTCAGCATCCCGATCATTCCCGCTTCGCTTGTCGCCATCGCGGCAAACCTCATGCATCTGCCGCTTCCTGCACAGCTTGCCGAACTTCTGAAGATGGGGGCTTACAGTGGGATCGTGCTACAACTCTTCTTGCTGGGCACCTTCCTGTACGGTATTCGCATCACACAGATCAATCCCGGGCTCTTTGTCGGGGTCTTGACGCAAAAGTTCCTTTTGGTGCCGCTACTGAGTGCGCTTGTGCTCTATTTTAGCACCCTTTCGCCCACCGTACAAGCGATCCTCTTGATGGAGATGCTCACCCCTCTTGCCGTCGCCAATATCAACCTCGCCTCACTCTATGACTGCAAGCCGCACGATGTCGGCGCACTCATCCTGCTAAGCACGTTGCTCTTTACGGTCGTCTTGGTGCTCTTTGTAGCATTTGTACTACCGATTTACGGTATCTAAGCAGCGCCGCACTAAAAGGGGTGATAACTTTTGAACTGTTCATCCGGCGGGAAGCCGCCCCAGTCGTCGATCTGATCCGGTAGTATGCGGTTGCGCTCTTTGGTCATCTCATAAGGGCACAATGTCTCGTCGTTATAGAAGGTCTCTACATGATCACTACCGCATCGTGCGATCTTATACCTTAGCCATGCACGCTGCTCTTTGGCGATCTCTTGCTTTGCCCACTTGGGTGCAACCGAAAGCAACTTCCTATAAGATCGGTTAAGCTTCGCATCTTCTTTTCGAAAACTATCTTTTCCTACAAAGCTAAGCTTGCCGGATTGATCGATCTTAAAGCGTAGCAACTCATACCAGTAGACATCATACGCCGGTCCGGGGACATAGTCACCGATCCACTCTGTATCGAATCGATGATCTCTTAGTATGATCTCGATGGTATCATAATGCACTTTTAGCCTATAGGTAAGCCCCCTTTTAAACTCGATATTGCCAAAGTTCTTTTGCAAAATGAGTGTATGTGTAAGCAATCCCTTTTGAAAGACCATCAAATAGCGATCGTCATAAATCAACACTTCGTATCTGCCCATATCCAACCGAACCGTTTTCTCTTTTTGCCCGGGCATATAGAGTATTTCGTTGCGCTCTTTTTGCGAGCGAGGAAGATCCAAGTCGTTAAACCACATCGGTTCTTTTTTGTTCACAAACACAAGATGGTCATAAAAGGCACCCACGGTAATGTTTTGCTCAAGAAAATGATCGCTTTTTGCAAGAAGGATCGTTGCCAAAAAAAGAGATAAAACTACGATGCGACTATACATTTCTGCTGCCTCAATTTGTGTTTTTCGGGTAGCCACCCCAATCCTCTATCTGTTGCAACAATAGTGCATTACGCCGCTTTGTCTCTTCATAGACACAAAAGTCGCCGTCATCCAGATAAAACTTATCGGCATAATCACCCTTGCATCGTGCGATCTTGTATCTCAACCATGCACGCTGCTCTTTGATCGTACTCTTTTTTGCCCGGTTGGGTACGATTTTGAGCAGTTTGCGATAGCGCCGGTTGAGTGTGTGATCTTCAGCAGCATGATCCGCTTCACCTATGGTGTGCACATCGCCGTTTGTATCGATGTGAAAATAGCGCTCTTCGTAACGATAGTTGCGATATGAAGGCGTGCCCACCTCGCCTCCCATCCACTCGGTACTCTCAAGGCGCGCCCTGAGCGTGATGTCGATACTTTGAGCGTGTAGATTGAGCGTATAGTCCGTATAGTCGGCATATTCGTTGTTGCCTTCATTGTATTTGAGGATCATCGTGTGTGCAAGCTTGCCACCCTTAAAGAGCATCATATAAAGATGATGCCCTCCGTTGTAACTATAGAGCACCACCGTGTAGCGACGCATGACGATCACCCTAGCATTCTCTTTGTAGCTTGGGGCATAAAAGATCTTTTTTCTCTCTTCGGCAGTATCGTAGTCAAATACAGAAGCATGCCCCTCAAGCAGATGATCGGCAAACTCGCCACGGGTAACAGTATGGTCAAGCACCGACTCTTGCGCAAAAAGCGATGCTGCCGAAAAGAGCAGCAAAAAAGCAATGATACGCCGCATCGCTATAGCTCTATCTTCTCTACAACATCCAGCCCAAAACCACCGAGTCCAACAAACTCGGTATCGGTGTTGGTAGTCAAGAGTTTGATATTTTTGATGCCCAGATCTTTGAGTATCTGCGCTCCGATGCCAAACTCTTTTGCCTGCTCTTTAGAGATCGTCTTGGTATCGAGAAAGACCAAAACACCGCCGTTTTGCTTGAGATAATCGATGGCGCGTTGCAGCGTCTCAAAGCGCCTATCATCGAGTATCAAGTCCCTATCGATGCCGATATTGTGAAATTTGACAAACGAGGTTTCGTGCAGCTTATAAAAGCAGACCACCGTATGGTGACGCCCGAGATGATCCTCGTAGGTGATCTTCTCTACCTTCACGCCGCGCAACACCCCCTCCTCTTCACCGATGCGCCTAATAAGCTTTTCGTTGGAGAGGCGATACTCGACGATATCGGAGATATAGACGATGGGCATCTTGTGATGCACGGCGAAAGCTTGCAGATCTTTGGCGCGTGCCATCGTCCCATCGTCTTTGATAATCTCGCAGATCACCGCCACCGGCGCAAGCCCCGCAAGTTTGCAGAGATCTACCGACCCTTCGGTATGCCCCGTGCGCACCAAGACCCCACCATCTCTGGCGATGAGCGGAAAGATATGCCCCGGACGCACAAAATCCTCCGAGGTACTGAGTGGATTGGAGAGCTTACAGATGCAGTCACTGCGCTCAGCCGCAGAGATGCCTGTAGTAGCATCGGCCGAGTCGATCGAGACGGTAAAGGCGGTTTCGTGACTGGAGGCGTTGTTGCTGACCATCGGCATCAGCTCAAGCGCCTCGGCACGCTCCTTGGTGATGGGTGTGCAGATCAGCCCTCTCGCCTCCTTTGCCATGAAGTTGACCTTCTCCGGCGTACTAAAGGTTGCGGCAAAGACAAGATCGCCTTCGTTCTCTCTCGTCTCATCATCCATCATGATGACCATCTCGCCGCGTTTGATCGCCTCGATCGCTCGCTCTACACGCTCTATCGCCTCGGACATCGACCATCCTCTTTTTTACCACATTATAGCGTAACCAAGCTACGTATACGTAGCCGACTACCGTACCCGATAGAGAGATCGAAAGAGCGATCGCTTTGTCGATGCAAACAATGATCGCACGACACGAACGAAATGGTGCACGAGATAATCGTCTACAAGCACAAAAATACCTATAATCCAAGTCAATATAGTCATGACGATCATGAGCGGTACGCTGCCCAAATAAGAGAGCGCAAAGGCAAAAAACAAAGAGGCGACAACGGGTGCGTCTTGCGTGACAAAGTAGAGCATCCATCCTACACACTGCACCCAAAAGAGAAGGGTAGAGCGATTGGTAAAATCGTCGACAAAATAAAGTACTCGTCTCATGGGTCAAGACAGTGAAGTGAGCTGTCGTTTTTGGCGAAAAACCGCCAGACCTTCACCCCCGGTGCAAGAAATATCACCTCAAGGATGATAAAGAGCATAACTGATTCAATGTCAAGCAAATAGAGCAAGATGGCTGCAAACAAAGGCGCACCAAAGCTTGCATAGAAGACAAAAAGCATGATGCCCATCCCTTCAAAAATCGTAAGTAATAATCTTTCAACCATCTGCAACACCTCTTTACTTGTTCATTTTACCATAATTTCTAAACTTTTATATAGCTATCTATAGTGAATTTTTTAACCTATCCTCAATCTCACTTGCAATCTTCACCGTCGTTTCGTCATCCGCCCCACCGATATAGTTTGTGATGATGTGCAACAGCTTTGCTTTGTCGAAACTTACTTGGCAGTGTATTTAAAGTGACCGTTTTTCAAGCTACAACATTAGAAATAGCCTGTGGTATACTTCCAAATGCGCAGAGCGGCAATGATCGCAACAAGGTAGCGATTCGTAAGCTCAGCAGAGCCACACGAATATTGCAGGCTCGACTCCTGCTACCGTTTTGCGCTTCCGATAAAGCGAGATGAAGGAATGTGGTAACGGAAAGGCAAACGCCTACTATTGCGGGTTCAACTCCCGCCTCGCTTTATCTTTTACCAATGGGTGACGATGAGGCAATGTGGTAGCCGAAGTTGCGCCTACTTAGGCTGTAACGATGATTGCGGGTTCGACTCCCGCCGTCACTCTTGGAACTTCATCCACCCTCTTTTGCAACCGATGCAAATTTTTTTGACTTCTGAAAGTATTGTAAGTAAAAGCGGTTCAACAGGTGGCGGTTTGGAGGGGTCTTAAAACTTATTTGATCTATCTTGTACTTCTTTCGTCTGTCGTAATCATAGTTTCAAATCCCATAGGGATAGCTTCATAATATGGGATCTTTGTCGCAGTGACAAAGAGGCGTGTACGTTTCAAATCCCATAGGGATAGCTTCATAATTAATTTTTCCGCGAAATCGTTGATTTCGGGATTTATTTGTTTCAAATCCCATAGGGATAGCTTCATAATATAGCTACCTATTCATTCAAAATAGAGGAGGATATCGTTTCAAATCCCATAGGGATAGCTTCATAATGATGGTTTCGTAATCGATGCCGTATCGACAGTCTAGTTTCAAATCCCATAGGGATAGCTTCATAATGAGTTTATTACAATCGTCAACAGAATGCACAACATATTTCAAATCCCATAGGGATAGCTTCATAATAATCGTTATCTTGACGGACGATGATAGCTCATCGAAGTTTCAAATCCCATAGGGATAGCTTCATAATAAGCTATCAAGGCAAAAATTCCTATGTTTGTGTTGTTTCAAATCCCATAGGGATAGCTTCATAATCATAGAAGAGAAACGTCCGCAGCTACTCGAAGGTGGTTTCAAATCCCATAGGGATAGCTTCATAATAGTAGGTAATTTGTATAATGCTTTAGAAGCGGAGTAGTTTCAAATCCCATAGGGATAGCTTCATAATCTATGCCGCCGCCGAATTGGCGGCTGAGTGGGTGCTGTTTCAAATCCCATAGGGATAGCTTCATAATCAACGCATACTAACTACGAAGTACAATTGCGCAAACGTTTCAAATCCCATAGGGATAGCTTCATAATCCGCGGCATACGCGGATGTCGTGGAACCGGTAAAGGGTTTCAAATCCCATAGGGATAGCTTCATAATTTGCGGGGTATAACATCTCGTTTGATATCGGATTCATGTTTCAAATCCCATAGGGATAGCTTCATAATACACTCGGAAACACAGCCGCAGCGATGGGAAAATCGAGTTTCAAATCCCATAGGGATAGCTTCATAATACACTCGGAAACACAGCCGCAGCGATGGGAAAATCGAGTTTCAAATCCCATAGGGATAGCT
>JALWQQ010000019.1:3747-9020 GCA_027083075.1 Campylobacteraceae bacterium | reverse complement strand
TCGCGCAAGCCTTGTGCTAACGCTTCACTGCGCTTGCCCTCCTTTACTAAAGCGGCATAGCGAGAGAAAAAATCTTTGTAGAGTATCGATTGGTTCGAAAGTAGCGTCTTGAGATCGACAGAGCCGATATGCGCTTCCCACACCTTAGCTGCCGTTTCGACAAAAGCGGCATTGTTTTTACGTGCCAGCAGATAGATAGCCACAATGCTGATGTTGAGCAGTATGATAAAGGCTACGACTGAAGTGGCGATACCAAATGTGGCAAGGAAGGGGGTTTTAAATATCAATAAAAAATCGACAACAAAGATCGTAGCAAAGAGCAGATAGTAACGCCATGCGGGCGTACCGCCTACCTTCGCGCGATCGTAAAGCAATCGGCGCTTACCATTCCCCGAAGAGAGTCCTTGCATAATCGCATCGATCGTTATCTTTTCCGACATCGTGCATCCTTTTTCGTAAAATGTCGAGAGAATGATACGCGTTTTTTATAAATGGAAGTCAAATCATTAAAACCATCTGCCTCTATGCCACATGGTGGCTAAGGTAGGCATCGATGGCGATGAGGATCGAGACGCTCCAAAAAGCAAGGTTGATATGCCAAAAGACACGCTTGGCATCACTGAGGCGAAACTCTTTTTTCAAAAGCGGCAAAGAGGCGATAAAGCCCCAGATACCGACGAGTATCAGTAGCGCAAGGATCACCTTGCTGTAGGGCTCATAGATCCAGACCCAAAAGGCACCGGTATAGATGGTCATCATCAACCATGCAAAGGTAACATTTTGCAGTGACATCTTGCCAAAGAGCGTCATTGCCGTCGGGTAACCGCCCTCTTTGTAGTCACGATGGTAGAGCATGACAAGAAGCCAAAAGTGCGGTACCTGCCAGATGAAGTAAAAGAGTGCCAAAGCGATAAAGTCAAGTGTAAAGAGATGCTCACCCCCCGCCAGCCAGCCGACCGCAGGGGGTATGACGCCGAGGATCGCCCCCGGAACCACAGCAAAAGCGCTGCGCTTTTTGAGCGGCGTGTAGACGCCGTTGTACCACAAAAAAGCAAAGAGAAAAAGATCGACACCAATCATCCCGATAAGTGCGTAGATGAGCCACAACGCCGAGAGGATCAACACGGCTGCCGTAACAATGGCACTTGCCGGCGAGATCGCACCCGAAGCGACGGGACGATGCTTGGTGCGATCCATCATGGCGTCGCTGCGATACTCCTGCACCTGATTGAGTGCCGAAACACCCATCGCCACCAACAAGACCGAAAGGGTCACTTCGATCCCCCGCAGATCCAAATCACCCTTTGCGATGATATAGACAAAAAGTGCCGAAAGACTGACGGCAAAAGAGAGCACAAACTTCGTCAAGACGACGAAGTGTGCCGGATTATAGCGATTGGAGATACTTGGCGATAGCCGCATTTTCTTTATCCGTTGTAAAGAAGTAAGGCATGTTGCCGATGATGCCCGATTTGCCGTGCTCCATCACATGCTTGACAAGCGTCTCGTCAAATGCTGTCAAGTTGGGTGCCATGCCGCCATTGCCTTTGGCGTCGGCACCGTGACAACCTGCACACGCCGTAGCGAAGGCTTGCGGCGGTGTACCTTTGGCACCGCTTGCGATCCATTCGGCGATCGCTTCGGCATCCGCTCCTTTTGCCGTGCCCGCAGGCATCGGTCCGAGAGGATACTTCAGCTGATGCTGTCCATGCTCGATCACATGTAGTACTTGCGCTTTGCTCATGCGCACCGTAAGATCTTGCCCATAGCCTTTTTTACCCTTTCCATCGTTACCGTGGCAGAAGACACACCCTTTTTGCTTAAAGAGATACGCACCGTCCGCTTTGATCTCTCCTTTGGGGGTATACGCCTTGCTTTCGAACCACTTCTCAAACTCCTCTTTGGGAAGCACAACGATACGAGAGTACATAAACGAGTGTGCCTTACCGCAATATTCGGCGCACTCTACATCATAGGTGCCGCGCTTAGCATTGAACCACTGCTTGGTCGTACGACCCGGAACCACATCCTCCTTCATACGAAATGCAGGGACATAATAGGAGTGGATAACATCATTGAGCGGTGCGGTCATCTTCAAGATAATATTGGTATTTTCGGGCACATAGAGCGCTGAGACACCCAGAGAACCCTCCTTGATCACCTTGCCGTTTTTATCGACAACCGGCTCGATATAACCGCCGCCGATCTTGTGCACAAAGCCCGCTTTGTTCGGCGGATACTCGTACTCCCACTTCCACTTGGAGCCGATCACTTTGACAACAAAACTTTTACTCTCGGGCGGGATAGAACGTACTTGCTTCATCCCTTCGTACCCATAGTAGAAAAAGACCATCAAAATCGCCGTAGGAATCACCGTCCACGCGATCTCAAGCGGGGTATTGTGCGTCACATCGCTAATCTCTTCGTCTTTGACCTTATCGGCACGGTACTTCCAAGTAAAGTAGAGCATTGGACCGATAACGGAGAGAAAAAGCAGACCCGCCAAGATCCAGTGCAAATCAAGCGTAAAGTCTTGTATATCGACAAAGGGTGCGGCATTTGTATCGAAACCTTGTAATTTCATTCTCTCTCCTCCTCTACTTTAACGTACCGTTAGTGATGTAGCTCTCGTCGGTAAACTGGAAGTGGTGCACATCGATAATGGTCGTTACAAAGAAGAAGAGTACCAACATCAATGCAAACGCTACCATAATACCGATCACCGGTTTTTCCGACTTGAGGTGCATATAGTAAGCGACGATCAACCACGCCTTCGCAAAGCCGATCAAAAGCTGTGCCTCAAACGTCGCATGCGCTAAGAAAAGGTGCGGCTGCACAAAGGTGATCGCCGTCAAGATCAAAAGCCCTATCAGTATCTTATGATAGGTTCCCTTTTCACGCTCGTATAGTGCCGTATCTACCGTCTGTTCATTAGTGGCCATGTGCTGCTCCTATCATATAGAAATACGGGAAGACAAATACCCAGATAAGGTGTACCAAGTCCCAATAGAGGGCGATGTTAAAGTGTAAGATATGATGCTCGGGCGTTACCTTGCCGGCGTTGATGCGCTTGAGCAACCAGATCATCAAACCGATGCCGATAAGTACGTGAAATCCATGCAGACCGGTCATCGTAAAGTACATGCCGTAAAAGAGCTTTTTACCCAACGGATAGCCCTCTTCGATCAAGTGGCCATGACCGAGGAAGATGCCGTGTTCATACTCTTCATGCCACTCGAAGCCTTTGACGACCAAGAAGAGTGCCGCGATAAACATCGTCGCCAAGATAAACTTCTTCGCACCACTCACATCGCCGGAGCGCATCTTCAATAGCCCTAGCCCCATTGTCCATGCGGAGATCAGCAGGATCACCGTGTTAAACCCGCCCAAGAGCCTGTTTAGGTGTGCGGACGCCTCCGTATAGTCTTGCGGATGCAAGGTATAGTAGTATGAGAGTGTCAAAAACATCGCACTAAACATCATCACTTCGGTGAACATAAAGAGCCAAAAGCCCATTTTGCCGCCGAAGTAGTCATCTTGCCACCCTTGGACAAGATGCTCATTGCCTTCGCGATCGATCGCGACTTCGGGTACATACTCGTGCGCCATTAGTCTATCCTCCTCATCGTCTCATAGTCAAACTTCACCACAGGCTCACCATGCTTATACTCATACGGCCTAAAGTCGACATACGGCACCTTGGTGTGGTTATCAAGCGGTGCAGGTGCCATCGGCAAATGCCACTCGAGTGTGGTAGCATTCCAAGGATTCGGACCGCTCGGCTCACCCTTGCGCCACCCTTGAATCAGGTTATAAAACATCCAAAGAAGACCGATCACCAACATTACACCACCGACAAAGGCGATCTTATGGTAGATCGCAAATTCGGGCAGGTAGTCGAAGTAGCGACGCGGCATGCCGTAGTATCCTGCAATAAACATCGGGAACCAAAGCAAGTTAAAACCGACAAAGATCAAGGCAAAAGCGCGAATCGCATTTTTTTCATTGTACATCTTGCCGGTAATGATCGGAAACCAGTAGTGCATACCGGCAAACATCAAGAAGACCACCCCGCCTAAGATTGCATAGTGGAAGTGCGCCACAGAGTAGTAGGTATCTTGCAGGTGAATGTCGCCGCCGATCATCGTAATGGTAACACCGGTCAAACCGCCGATAACAAAGGTAATCATCGTACCGAGTGCCCAAACCATCGGTGCACGAAGGACGATTTTGGCTTTATACATCGTTGCCACCCAGTCGTAAAACTTAATCCCCGTCGGTACCGCAACGAAGAAGGTTAAGAATGAGAAGATCGTTTTTGCCAAGTCACTCATCCCTGACGTAAAGAGGTGGTGACCCCAGACAAGATAACCGATACCGGCAATCGCCGCAGAAGAGAGCGCAACGGTTCTATAACCGAAGATCTCTTTGCGTGAGAAGGTGGGGATGATCTCCGACATCACACCAAACGCCGGCAAGATCATCAGATAGACTGCAGGGTGTGAATAGATCCAGAAGAGGTGCTCGAAGAGTACCGGATCGCCCCCCTTGGCAGGATCGAAGATACCGATACCGAAATACTTCTCAAGCATCGCCAAGATAAGCGTAATTCCGACCACCGGTGTCGCCAAAAGCTGGATCCAGCCTGTCGCATAGATACCCCAAACAAAGAGCGGCATCTTAAAGAAGTCCATACCCGGCGCTCGCAAGCGATGGATCGTAACCAAGAAGTTAAGCCCTGTCAAGATCGATGACATTCCAAGCAAGAATGCCGCCACAAGCACGGGGATAACATTCGTGCTTGTCGTCAATGAATAGGGTGCATAAAAGGTCCATCCGGTATCGGCAAAGCCGTTCTCGCCCCACAAAGAGAAGAGAGCGACGATACAGCCGATCACATAGAGCCAAAAGTTCGCCCAGTTGAGTCTCGGAAAAGAGACATCTTTGGCACCGATCATTAGCGGCATAATGATATTGCCAAAGATAGCAGGAATCCCGGGGACGATAAAGATAAAGATCATAATCACCCCGTGTAGCGTAAAGAGCTGGTTAAAAGTGTGGGGGTCGACAAGCTGTTTGCCCGGCTCCCAAAGCTCTGCCCTCATTGTCATACCGATACCCACGGCGACAAAGAAGAAGAAAAACATCACCACCGCATACATAATGCCGATACGCTTATGGTCGATGGTTAACAGCCATTGTAAGATTTTGCTTTTGGGGTGCCCAAAAGCGGTGTGCGTCTCTTCCAAGTACGATTTTGCACTCATCCGTTA
>JALWQQ010000019.1:0-3737 GCA_027083075.1 Campylobacteraceae bacterium | reverse complement strand
CCTCCCTTACTCGCCTTTCTGGTTTTGTTTAAATTGCGCTTCCATTGCCTTGCGCTGTTTTTGACTACTACGTATCAGATAGACAAAAAAGAGCACCATCAGCAATGTCAAGACGATGCCCGCGATCTTCTCCCACTTGAAGACATAGGTGCGCCCTTTCGGGTCGTAACTGAAGCAAAAGAGCAGCGTCTTGGCGATGGTCGGCCCGACACGCCCTTGGCTCGCTTCAAGCAGCGCCATCTTGAGATCGAAGGGAAGCTGGTTGACCCCGTTAAGATAACGGGTGATCTTCCCTTCGGGTGAAAGCACGATCGCAGAAGCACCGTGTACATAACTGGTTGCCCCTGAAGGCAACACCTTTTTTTCGTAGTTAAACCCGACAACCTTTGCCAACTTGGCGGAGTTATTTCCGTCGGTGACGGTAAAAAACCACGCCTTCGGATCGTAGGGACGAAGCGCCGCTTTAAGAATGTTTTTCTTCTTGTTGGCGGCAAGCTCTACGCTCTCGTCGTCGGCAATGTCGATGGTCACCACCCGATAATCCTTGCCCTCTTTGAGATCAACCTTGCTCAAAACTTTGGCAAGTTCGACCAACTGCGGCGTGCAGATGCCTGCACAACGATAATAGTTGAAGGTAACGATCGTCGGCTTGTTGTCCATCATCTCTCCAAGGGTTATCTTCTTGCCCTCGGAGGTGATAAAGGTGAGATCCTTAGGCACCATCGCCCCCGGATGCTCGTCGACGCCAAGCGTCGCAGCTTTTATCAACACCACTGCCGATAAAAGCAGAAAGAAAAGTCTCATCGATCCTCCTACATTTTGAAAATGTATGAGACGATTTTATTTGATTAAAACTTAAGAGATAATGATTATAAAAATGATTAAATAAATTTGATGAAAAATGTGTCATTAATTCAATAATATTTGAAAAAAAGGGGTGAAAATCTCATCATATTACTTTTTCTTCAATACCAAAAAATATTTTAATAATAATTGAAGATTTGTTTTAATTATAAAGAAGGATGGGGGGTTACGCCTTGCCTTTGGCACGCTGGATCGAGTCGATATAGCGGTAGTCTATCGCAATATTTTCCTCTTGAGGTAGATGCGCGGCAAGTCGTACAAGGGTCGCTTCAAACTCTTCAAAGAGATAGTTCGCCATCGATCCCGGAATCGGGTTGATCTCATTGAGATAGATCTCGTCATTTACGACAAAAAAATCGCAACGTATCAAGCTACCTCCAAAGAGCGGATCGTAGATCTTTCGGAACGCTTCGCGCAGTCCGTCGCGCAGCTTCTCGTCGATCTGCGCCGCATGCACCTGCTCATCGCGCGAAAAATCCATATACTTCTTCTCAAAATCCAAAAAACTCTCTTTTTGCGGCTCTTCTACGATCGAAAACTCCCAATCGTCGGTATAACACCCTGCCAGATTGTACTCTTTGACTCCCTCGATAAAAGGTTCGACGATCACGTCATGATCATACTCAAATGCCGTATCGAGTGCATAGGCAAGCTCCGCTTCGTCGCGTACGATACTTACCCCGATACTACTGCCGAGTCTGGCGGGCTTGACAATACACGGCAACGGCGTCGAGAGTGTGCGCGTATCGCTCTTTTGCAGATGCTCGAAAGGGAGCGTCTTTACGCCGACGCCTTGTGCAAACCACTTGGTATAGAGCTTGTTGTATGAAAGCACACTCGCTTCGATACGCGGCGAGATAAAGGGGATACCGTAAAAAGAAAGCAGTGCGGGGATCTTACCATCTTCACCGTCGCGACCGTGGATAAGGTTGAGTACCGTGCCTACCTCGATGCGCTTCGATTTGAGCATACCGTCGAGGAAAAAACCGCCCTGCTTAAGTGTAAGTCTCTTCTCTTTTTTGTACGCACCCGAAGCAAAATGCTTCGATTTCATCGCATCCGAAGGGATAAGATAGAAATCGCGTGCCGCATCGACAAAAACAAACTGTAACGCGCTTTGCTTGAGCACCTTTTTAAGTGTGATGGCAGAGACGATGCTGATCTCATGCTCATAACTCGATCCCCCGAAAAGTATCGTAAATGTCATATCGCTTCCTTTTTCCCGGTTTCTCTCTTGTTTAATAAGGGGTCAAACCCGCAACGACAACGCTAATGCATTGTCATTGAGGTCAGACCCCTACCCTCATTTCTAATTCTATAACATCTTCTTAAACTCACTGAAGATATAGGCGCTTTCGTGCGGACCCGGGCTCGCCTCGGGATGGTGCTGCACCGAAATAATCGGCGCCTCTTTATAGCGCAATCCTTCGATCGTGTTGTCAAACAGATTGATATGCGTCACTTCCGCCACTTCGGCGATGCTCTCGGGGACATTATAATTATGGTTTTGTGCCGTGATCTCTACCGCACCGGTTATTTGGTTTTTAACAGGGTGGTTGCCACCATGGTGACCGAACTTAAGCTTATAAGTCTCGTAACCGTGAGAGATAGAGAGTAGCTGATGCCCCAAACAGATACCGAACATCGGCACTTTTGCCTCGATCAGCTTCTTGATCTTCGCTTGCTCCTCTTTAAGGATCAGCGGGTCGCCCGGACCGTTAGAGAGAAACACACCGTCGATCTCACCCTTTTTATACTTTTCGATCAACACTTCGGCAGAGGTATCGTTGGGCATAACGGTGACCTCCATCCCCGCATGGGTTAGTTCGTTGAGGATATTGCGTTTGATGCCGAAGTCTAAAGCGACGATCTTTTTGTCTGTCTCGGGTCTTTCGTACACAAAGGTTTTGGCATTATATCTACCCTCTTTGTGCACATAAGGTGCTTTTGTACTCACCTGCTCGATATAGTTGATCTCTTCGATGCGCGGTGCCTCGGCAAGCCGTTTTGCCAACAGTGCTTTGTCGTGTATCTCGGTAGAAGCGATCATCATCATCGCCCCCTCTTTGCGTAGCATCTTGGTCAAAAAGCGCGTATCGACACCGGCGATGCCCAGCACTCCTTCGCGCTTTAAGAGTGCATGAAGCGGCTCTTCGCTGCGAAAATTGGAAGGACGGTCGTGATAGGAGCGAACGATAATGCCGCTGCAAAACGCCCCTTTACTCTCCATATCTTGCGCGTTGCAACCGACATTGCCGATCTCGGGCATCGTAAAGGTGACGAACTGTCCCGCATAACTGGGATCGGTAACAATCTCTTGATACCCCGTCATCGAAGTGTTGAATACCACTTCACCCGTTGCCGTTCCTTCCGCTCCAAAGCTCTCGGCTTGCAAGAAAAGACCGTTTTCAAAATAGAGACTTACCGTTTTCATTTGCGCCCTTTAGATCGGTTATTTATCATCCGTCACCCCTCGGTTACTCATTACTCATTATCAGATAAAGCCTCGTTTGACCAACTCCTCTTGGTAGAGCCGCTCATAGACCAGATCGTACTCCGGTGTACCGGGGATCAATTCGCGTTTCATCTTTTTGATCTTCTCATAGACAATGTCATCGATCTCATCATAAGCATCGGCAAAGGCTTTGAAAGACTTGAAGATCACATTTTTGACCTGATTTTCGTTAACATCATACTCGGCAAGGTAGTTTTCATAAAGTTCATCCAAAATCTTATGTGCCAAGTCATTGTAGCGATCATCATAGTTGATGATCACGCCGTACTCGGGTGCCAGTTTCTTTTTGATCATAAAAAAGAGTTGGCGCTCATCGGCTTGGTTGAACTCGATCTCGTCGTAGTTCTCTTCAATGATC
>JALWQQ010000018.1 GCA_027083075.1 Campylobacteraceae bacterium | reverse complement strand
GTGCGATCGCCATTAGAGCCCTACGTTTCCAAGTATTTCGTATTGACTCATGGTGCGATAGGCTTCGATCTTACGCATCGTATCGAGTGCAACCTGTACGATGATCAGCACTGATACACCGCCGAAGTAGAAGCTGGCGCCCAGCTGGTTGATAAAGATAAAGGGAATAGTGGAAACGATCGCCAAATAGAGTGCACCGGAACCTGTCAGGCGGCTTGCTACCTCATTGAGGAAGCTCTTGGTTTGCTCACCGGGACGTACGCCGGGGATAAATCCGCCTTGGCGCTTGAGGTTTTCGGCAATATCTTTTGCGTTAAAGGCGATAGAGGCATAAAAGAAGGCAAAAAACATCACCAAAACAAATGTTACGACCTCAAAGAGCCAGCCACCCGGTGTCAATGCATCGGCAATTTTCATTAAATAGGCATTGTGACTTGCCTGTAACAATGTCAACGGAAACATTAATACCGCTGATGCAAAGATAGGCGGGATTACACCCGAAAGGTTTACCTTGACCGGGATATAGTTCATGACGCGCTTGTTTTGATTTTGCATAATCGTTTTACGCGAATAGGAGATGGGGATACGACGCTCCCCAAGCTCAACATAAATGATAAAGAGGATTGTCGCAACCACGATGGCAACGATCGCCAGTACGGTTAGAAAATTCATCTCACCTGCATTGACGGAGCGAATCGTGTTGCCGATCGCAGAGGGAAGGCGCGATACGATACCGGCAAAGATAATCAAAGAGATACCGTTACCGATACCGCGCTGGGTGATCTGCTCGCCGATCCACATCAAGAGCATGGTACCCGTTAGCATCGAAACGGTTGTAAGTGCAATAAAGGTTGTCTCATCTATGGTTACAGCGCTCTCACCCGCCTTACCGGTCATATTGAGCAGACCGAAGGAGACACCAATCGCTTGCACGACGGTAATACCGATCGTCGCGTAGCGGATGATCTGCATATACTTTTGCATCCCGTCACGCTCTTTTTTCATCTGTGCCAGACCGGGGAAAGTCGCCGCAAGCAACTCCATAATGATCGAAGCGGTGATATAGGGCATGATCCCCAACGAGATGATACTCAAACGACGCACGGCGTTGCCCGAAAACATATTCATCAAGCCGAGCGCATTGTTGCTATTGTTGTCGAAAAACTCTTTGATGACGGCAAGGTCAACCCCCGGTGTGGGGATGTATGCCAAGATACGGTAGGCAAGAAGGAAACCTAGTGTAATGAGGATCTTTTGCGTGAGTGCGTTATTCATCTTTCTTTCCGCTTACGCTTATCGCGTCGTCTTTGATCTTGCTCTCAAGCGCTTTTGCGCCTTTGCCGATCAATTTTACCTTGGTGACGCTTTTTTGCAGCTTGTGGACACTACGGATACTCTCCATCGTGATCTCGTCAAGTGCGGCAATTGCCGTGATCTTGTCGACATTGATCGCATACGGCTTGATAACACGCGAGGTAAAGCCGATCTTAGGCAGGCGTTTTGCCAAAGGCATCTGTCCACCCTCGAAGCCGCGCTTGATTTTGTATCCTGAGCGCGCCTTTTGGCCCTTGTTACCGCGACCTGCAGTTTTGCCGGTACCCGAACCTTGACCGCGTCCTACGCGTTTTCTCTCTCTTGTCGAACCCGGAGCGGGTTGTAGATTGTGAAGACCCATCTTCTTCCCCTTATGCTTTGATTCTGGCAAGCGCCTCGATGGTGCATCTTACCAAGTTGTTGGGATTGTTGCTTCCGATCGATTTACACAAGACATCTTGCACACCCGCAAGTTCCAATACGGGGCGTGCCGCACCCCCTGCGATCAATCCCGTACCTTCGCTTGCCGGACGCAAGACGATGCGGCTGGCGTTGTACTTGTGCTCGATGTCGTGTGCGATCGTAGAGCCTTTGATGTTGACTTTTACAAGGTTTTTATGCGCGTCGTCAACCGCCTTTTTAATCGCATCGGGTACCTCTTTGGCTTTGCCGTAGCCGATGCCGACGGTACCTTTTTTGTCACCGACGACCACCAATGCGGTAAAACGGAAACGACGACCACCCTTGACAACCTTGGTCACACGACCGATGTTGACCACTACCTCTTCAAATTCGTTTTCGATCTCTTGATTTTCCATTGCCATCCCTTATAGCTTGATTCCGGCTTCTCTCAAACCGTCGGCAAATGCCGCAACCACACCATGATAGAGGTAACCGTTTCTATCGAAGACCACCTGCTCGATACCTTTTCCTTGAAGCGTTTTCGCCATCTCGGCGGCAAGCTTCTTGGCATCTTCTCGGTTGGCTTTGAGTCCTGACTTGTTGCCATCGACTGCCGCCAAGGTGTGGCCTGCCGTATCGTCGATCGCCTGTGCATAAAGGTGCTTGTTCGAACGATAGACCGAAAGTCTCGGCAGTGTGGCGGTACCGAAGATCTTACCGCGAACACGCGCTTTGCGCTGTGCGCGAAGTCTGTTTTTTCTTTTTTGTACACTTTGCAACATTACTGCGCTCCTTACTTACCTGCCGCTTTACCGGCTTTTCTGATGATCACTTCATCGGTGTATTTCACACCCTTGCCTTTGTACGGTTCGGGCGGTCTGAAGGCACGAATCTCCGCAGCGGCTTGACCTACCTTTTGTTTGTCGGTGCCGCTAATGGTAATAATATTTTTCTCGACCTTGATCTCAAGCTCTTCGGGGATCGCATATTCGACGGGGTGCGAGAAGCCGAGCTGAAGTACAAGCTTCTTGCCCTCTACCTGCGCCCTATAACCGACACCATTGATCTCAAGCGACTTGCTGAAGCCCTTGTCAAGACCGATAAGGATGTTGTTAAACAGTGAGCGGTACGTACCCCAATAAGCCGAGGACTGCTTGTCTTCGCCGACACGTTTAAAACTCACTTTACCCTCTTCGATCTCTACGCCGACGCGACCGTAAGTTTCGAGTCGCTTCTCAAGGTTGCCTTTTTTCGCTACCAACGCGGTACCGTCAAGCGATACGTCGATACCGTTTGGAATCGTTACGGGTTCTTTTCCTACTCTTGACATCTTCTCTTCCTTACCAAATACTGCAGATTACTTCGCCGCCGACATTGCGCTTAAATGCCTCGTCGTTCGGAAGCACACCCTGACTTGTAGAGACGATGAGTGTACCGTAGCCGTTTTTAAAGCGCTTGATCTCATCTTTACCTTTATAGACGCGGCGTCCCGGCTTCGAGATACGTTTGATCTCGTTGATCACGCTTCGATCGTTATCGTCATATTTGAGCACGACTTTGATAAATTTTTTATTGCCCTCTTCGCGCACCTCATATGAGTCGAGGTAGCCTTTTTCGACAAAGATCTTTACAATCGCCTCGATCGTTTTGGAGTGCAACAGTTCCGTCGTGTCCAATTTGCGCCCCGCGGCATTTCTGATACGCGTGAGCGAGTCTGCGATAATATCCGTCATCATGATGCTACTCCTTACCAGCTTGCTTTGCGCATTCCGGGAATCAATCCTTCGGAAGCCATTTTTCTCAAACAGATACGGCAAATACCGAAATCTCTATAGACCGAATGGGGTCTGCCGCAGATGCTACAACGCGTGTAGGCACGCGTAGAAAACTTGGGGGTTCTCTTCTGTTTTGCAATCATCGATTTTTTAGCCATTATTTCTTCCTTTTGCGAACGGCATACCGAGTTTTTCCAAAAGCGTAAACGCCTCTTTGTCATCTTCGGTATTGGTAACGATCGTGATATTCATACCATGGGTCTTGATGATGTTGTCGTAATCAACTTCAGGAAACATCAACTGCTCATCCAAACCGAAGTTATAGTTACCGCGTCCGTCGAAACCTTTGCGAGGTACACCACGGAAGTCTTTCACGCGCGGAAGCGCGATAGAGATGAGCTTGTCGAGAAAGTTGTACATATTCTCACCGCGCAAGGTTACTTTGATACCCGAAGGCTGACCCTCTCTGGCTTTAAAGCCCGCTACCGATTTGCGTGCGGGCACAACGACCGCTTTTTGTCCGGCAATCAAAGAGATCGTATCGGCAATATTTTGCGTCAACTTGCTATCTTTGCCTTCTCTACCGATCCCCACGGAGATTACGATCTTTTCAAGCTTCGGTGTCTGCATCGGATTTTTAATCCCGCATGCCTCTTGGAGTGCGGGTACGATGTCATTGTACTTTTGCTTCATTCTGCTTGCCATGCTCTTAACCCTCTACTTTTTTCACATTTGAGATATGGATCGGCATCTCTTTGTTGACAAATCCGCCCTCTTTGTTCTGTTCGCTAGGCTTCACGGCTTTTTTCGCCACCTTGCAACCCTCGACGATAACGGCATCTTTTTTGGTAAGCACCCGTAGCACCGTTCCGGTTTTGCCCTTATCGTCTCCGGCGATCACCATCACTTGATCACCCTTTTTGATCTTAAACTTCTTGTTTGCCATTACCATACCTCCGGTGCAAGTGATACGATCTTCATAAAACCCGCATAGCGCGTCTCACGACTTACGGGTCCGAAGATACGCGTACCGATAGGCTCTTTTTTGTCGTCGATGATGACAGCGGCGTTGTCGTCGAAGCGAATGAGCGATCCGTTCTCTCTTTGGATCTCTTTTTTGGTGCGTACCACAACCGCTTTGACCACCTTACCTTTTTTGACCTTACCTGTCGGCAACGCTTTTTTGACCGAAGCGACGATGATATCCCCTACGGATGCGTAACGTCTCTTCGAACCGCCGAGTACCTTGATACACATGATCTCTTTCGCGCCGCTGTTGTCGGCTACATTTAGTCTTGTAAAGCTCTGGATCATCAGACCTCTCCTCTCTTCACGATCTCAACGAGTCTGAAGCTCTTATTCTTCGAAAGCGGACGACACTCGATCGCCAATACGGTGTCGCCTACGTTTGTCTCGTTTCTCTCGTCGTGAACCAAGTATTTTTTAAAGCGTTTGACCGTCTTGTGGTAGCGCGGATGCAAAACGCGTCGCTCTACCAATACCGTCGCGGTCTTCTCTCCCGCCTTTTTGATGACTGTTCCTTGAATCTGTCTTTTTGGCATATCCGACCCCTTATTTCGCTGCGCTTAGCGCGCTAAGCGCCGTGTTGATTCTGGCGATGTCTTTTTTTGTCGCTCTGATCTCGGCAGTGTTTGTCAACTGCATCGTTTTGAGCTTTGCCTTCAAGGTAAAAAGCTCCATCTTCTTCTCTTTAAGCAACGCTCTAAGTTCCGCTTCGCTTTTCTCTTTGATATCAATATATTTCATTACTATCCTTTGCGGTAATGATTTTGCACTTGAACGGAAGCTTATGAATCGCCAAGGTAAGCGCCTCTCTTGCCAAGGACTCTTCAACACCCGCCATCTCGAAAACGATACGTCCCGGCTTGATGTTCATCACCCACTTCTCGACGCCGCCTTTACCTTTACCCATCCTTGTCTCGAGGGGTTTTTTGGTCAAAGGCTTGTCGGGAAAGACGCGGATCCAGATCTTACCCGTTCTGCTAACACGTCTGTTCATCGCGACACGCGCCGCTTCGATCTGGCGAGAGTCGATGCGCCCGTGCTCCGTAGCCTTGATCGCAATATCGCCGAAGACGATGGTGTTACCGCGATACGATTTACCGCGGTTGCGACCCTTTTGCTGCTTTCTCCATTTGGTACGTTTAGGCATCAACATGGTTATTCACCTCTTCTTTTTGATGGTCTTCTTCTGCCGCGCTTCTCTTCTTTGGGTTCGGGCTGGATCCCCTTGGTAAGCACTTCACCCTTAAAGATCCATACTTTGACACCGATATTTCCATAGGTTGTCAGCGCTTCCGCAAAGCCGTAGTCGATCTTGGCTCTGAGCGTATGCAAGGGTACGCGCCCCTCGAGATACCACTCGGTCCGCGCCATCTCGGCACCGCCGAGACGACCGGCAACTTGCACCTTGATACCCTTGGCACCCGATTTCAATGCGCCTTGGATCGCCTTCTTCATCGCGCGTCTAAAGGCAACACGACGCTCAAGCTGTGTCGCGATATTTTCGGCTACCAACTGTGCGGAAGCTTGAGGGCGCTTCTCCTCTTTGATGTTGATCGCCACATCTTTGCCGAGCATCTTGACGAGTGTCGCTTTAAGCTTCTCGATATCGGCACCCTTTTTACCGATAATGATACCGGGACGTGCGGTGATGATATTGATGCGAAGTTTCTTAGCAGTACGCTCGATGATGATGTTCGAGATACCGGCGTAGTAGAGCTCTTTTTTCAAAAATTTGCGGATCTTGTAATCCTCGGCGATGAACTTCGTAGCTCTCTCTTTTGCCGGAAACCAGCGCGATTCCCAGTTTCTGTTAATTCCCAGTCTGAGACCTATAGGATTGACCTTCTGACCCATTATGCATCCTTTCCTTCGGCTAACTGCTTGGCGTGTGCGACAGACTCTTTAAAATCACCCTTGAAAGAGTACTTCTCTTCCATCATCGCGATCTGCTCTTCGCTCATGTTTGCAACATCGGCAAAGGTGTAGATGCCCTCATCGTTAAGCTTCTGCATATAGGCCTTGCCGATACCTTTAATCTTTGTCAAGTCGTCACCCTTGCTCTCGTTAGCCTTGGGTGCTTGCGCACTCTCGGTACTTGTTTTGCTCTCTTTTTCGGCTTCCGCGGCAGGCTTTTGCGTCTTTGTCGCCTCTTTTTTAGCGGGCGCTTTTTTCGCGGCTGCTTTTTTGGCATCCTTTTCCTGCTCTTGTGCAGCAGGCGCAACCTCGACCAAGATGTGTGCGGTAGGCTTAATGATACGTGATGCGCTACCTCTTGCTCTTGCTCGCCAGCGCTTCATGACCGCCGCCTTGTCGACACGGCAAGAGGTGATCACCACCTCTTCGGGTTCGTAGTCGCCGTTGGCTACGGCGGATGCGATCACCTTAGAGATGATGCCCGCGGCTTTATTGGGCATAAACTCAAGCGCCGCCAACGCCATCTCCGCATTCATGCCCTGCACTTCGCGGGCAACCAATCTTGCCTTTGTAGGCGATACTCTGACAAATTTCAATAGTGCTCTACTCATCTTAGCCCACCTTCTTCTGTACGGTGCCCTTGTGGCCCTTAAATGTACGTGTCGGCGCAAATTCGCCTAGTTTGTAGCCGACGTGGTTTTCGGTAATGTAGACGGGTACGAACTGGCGACCGTTGTGTACATTGATGGTCAAACCGATCATTTCGGGGAAAATCATCGATCTTCTCGACCATGTTTTGATCGGCTTTGTCGAACCCTCTTCTTTCGCTTTCAAGACTTTTTTCATCAAGTGGTCGTCGATGAAAGGTCCTTTTTTCAATGATCTAGCCATGCTACTCGCCCCTTCTTACTTTTTCTTTCTTCGAGAGATGATCAGCTTATCGCTGGCCTTCTTCTTGCGCGTCTTAAAGCCTTTGGTCGGCATGCCCCAAGGCGATACGGGATGGCGCCCGGAGTTGGTTTTGCCCTCACCACCGCCGTGGGGGTGGTCGATCGGGTTCATCGCCGAACCGCGTGTTTGCGGTCTGATACCCATATGTCTGCTACGACCTGCCTTACCGATAACGATATTGGCATACTCTTCATTGCCTACCGTACCGACGGTTGCCATACATTCGCCGAGAATGTAGCGCATCTCGCCGGAAGGTAAACGCAACGAAACATATTTTCCGTCACGACCCATGATCTGCGCATATCCGCCGGCGCTTCTTGCAAGCTTACCGCCTTGACCGGGGTTCATCTCGATATTGTGCACCAAGGTACCGACGGGGATGTTCTTGAGCTTCATCGCATTGCCCGCTTTGATATCAAGACCGCCTTCTGCCGCCATCACGGTGTCGCCTACCTTCAAACCTTTGGGTTGAAGGATGTAGCGCTTTTCACCGTCGACATAGTTGATCAAGCAGATACGACAGTTTCTGTAAGGATCGTATTCGACCGTTGCGACACGCCCTTCGATGCCAAATTTGTTGCGTTTAAAATCGATGATGCGATAGAGCTTCTTCGCTCCAGCCTCTTTGTGTCTGGAGGTGATGCGACCGTTATTGTTGCGTCCCGCATGTCTCGGAAGCTTCTTGAGTAGCGATCTTACGCTAGCCTTAGCGGTAATGTCGCTACTGTCGACATTGGTCATATAGCGTCTGGACGGTGTGTATGGTTTGTACGATTTGATTGCCATGCTTTATCCTTTATACCGCTAAGCTTTCGATCTTTGCATCTTCGGGAAGTTTGACGTAAAACTTCTTCGTATCGGGTCTTTTCCCCTCGATGCCTCTAAAGCGCTTGCTTTTACCTTTGACTCTCATAGAGTTGATCTTAAGCGGAGTCACACCAAAATACTCTCTAAAGATCTCTTTGAGTCCGTTTTTGGTTACCTTGGGGGCTGTCTGAACGACAATCACACCCTCTTCTTGAAGCGCCAAGCTCTTTTCCGTGTACATGATCGATTTGATATCCGTAATATCCGCCATCTTTACGCCTCTTGTGTCAATTTTTCAAATACAGACTTTTCCATGACGACGGCATGGTATGCCGCGGCAAGGTAAGCGTTGAGTTCATTGGGCTCGATGAGATAAGCCTCTTGCAGGTTTCTAAAAGCAAGGTAGCTCTTGTCGTCGATAAGCTCTTTGACAAGCAGCAGATCTCTTTGACCAAAGCTCTTTATGAAAGCCGCCGCATCTTTGGTTTTGCCCGAAGCGACGCTGATCTCGTCAACGACAAAGAGTCTTTCATTTGCCGCCAACTCCGCCAACGCATGCCAAAGCGCCAAACGCTTCTGCTTTTTGTTGACCTTTTGCGTATAGTTCTTCTCGTTGGTCGGTCCGAACACGATACCACCGCCTCTGAACTGCGGTGCACGGATAGAGCCCTGGCGCGCTCTACCGCCACCTTTTTGAGAGAAGGGTTTTTTACCGCCGCCGCTTACCGCAGAGCGATTTTTCGTATGCGCATTGCTTACTCTCATATTGGCAGCATACGCTTTGCAATAGATATATAGGTTATGCGGATGCACCTTGGTAAATTTTTCGGGAAGATCCGAAATCTTGATCACTGTCGCCTTACTCATT
>JALWQQ010000017.1 GCA_027083075.1 Campylobacteraceae bacterium | reverse complement strand
CCCCACCATCCCACCCCCGCTAAAAAAAGCGCCAAAACCGCAACACAAAAACAGAAACCTGCTAAAAAACAAAGCAACCCCGCCAAAGCGCGAGTAGTACATGACGAAAAATCTACCGTGGAAAAGAAAAAGCGTCCCGAAAAGATCGCCCGCAAAAACGAAACAAGCAAAACGCAACAAAACTACTACATCCAAGTCGGCTCCTTTACGGGGGAACCGGGCACCACCTTCTTGACGATCATACGCAATAGCGGCTACGACTATCGTGTCACGGCGCCCGACGCCACCGGTCTTAAGCACTTGCTTCTCGGTCCCTATCCCGATAGAAGCTCGGCCGAACGCACCCTTGTGCGTGTACGCGACCGCATCAACAAGCACGCCTTTATCTATACAACACAAGGTGCCAAATGATCGTCCAAACACTCTTCGATCACCTCACCCCCGTAGCGCTCTATGCGAAGATCAAAAAGCGCTTTGGCGGCGAAGTGACGATGCTTTTTGAAAGCGCTGTCAACAGCAGCGAAGGCAACTACTCCTTTATCACCGTTGGTGCTAAAGAGCGTATCCGCTACAACGAAGACGTCAGCTACTATTTTGACGGCAAAGAGGAGCAAAGGCTCACAATCGACCCCTTTGTTTTTCTCAAAAACTACTACGCCAAGATAGACCGTGAGGCATACGTCAAACGCAGTCAAGAGCTCGGCTTCTCCTTTCACGACGGTTTTATCGGCTTTATCGGCTACGATATGGTCAAGGTATTCGAACCGGTACTTAAAAAAAGTATGGACAAGCTCGAGGATACTTTGCATACACCCGATCTCGATCTGGTGCGCCCTAAACTCATCTTGGCCTATTCGCACAAAAACGCTACCTTAACGATGATCGAAAACGACGGCGACGGTACGATGATCGCGCAGATCGAAGAGATCGTCAAAGATGCCTGCATGCCGCAGCCGCTCGTACCTGCCGAGACAAAAGGCAAAGGGTATTTTTCGATAGACGAAGCACGCTTTAAGGCGATGGTCGAGCAGAGCAAGGAGCATATCAGAGCCGGAGATATCTTTCAGATACTGCTTTCTAATAGATATACCCAAGAGGGCACGATCGATCCGCTCAGCTTCTATAGAAGATTGCGTTCCAAAAATCCCTCGCCCTATCTCTTTTTGCTTGAATACGAGGATTTTGCCATCTGCGGCTCAAGTCCCGAAGTGATGGTGCGCCTCACAAATGGCGAGATTTTATTGCGACCGATCGCGGGTACGCGTAAACGGGGCAAAGACGCGCTACGAGACAAAGCACTCGAAGAGGAGATGCTGAGCGACCCCAAAGAGTGTGCGGAGCATCTAATGCTGGTCGATCTGGGGCGCAACGATGTCGGACGCGTCGCTAAGAGCGGTACGGTGAAGGTGCCCGAGATGATGCGTGTAGAGCGCTATAGTCATGTGATGCACATGGTAAGCGATGTCATTGCCGAGATACGCGACGACAAAGATATGTTCGACCTCTTTGCCGCCACCTTTACGGCGGGTACGATGACAGGTGCGCCGAAGATCAAGGCGATGGAGCTCATCGCCGCCTTCGAAGGACTCAAGCGCGGTTTCTACTCGGGTAGCGTCGGCTACTTCGCCTTTGACGGCAATATGGATTCCGCCATCGCCATTCGCACCGCCCTGATCCAGCCCGACAAGATTACCCTACAAGCGGGCGCGGGTGTGGTTGCCGACTCAAAGCCCGAACTGGAGTGGCTGGAGGTCAACAATAAACTGGGAGCCCTCAGGGCGACCGTCGAAGAGATGAAACGCTCATGAAGCAGCTCTTTGCGATCTTCGGCGATCCGGTCGCACACTCCAAATCACCGATCATGCACAATTTCGCTTTTGAAACACTCGGATATCCGGGCTGCTACACGCGCTACCTGCTCAAAGAGGGCGTGCAACTGCGCGATCGTTTTTTGGCACTGCAACTTGACGGTGCAAACATCACCGTTCCGCACAAAGAGCACGCCTATCGCGCCTGCGACGCACTCGACGACTTCGCCCGCAAAGTCGGCGCGGTCAATACGATCGTGCGCAAGGAAAACAGACTCTACGGCTACAATACCGACGCACCGGGTTTTCTCAAAGCGATCTCGCATTTTAAAGAGATTCGCACCGTACTCTTTCTCGGTGCGGGCGGTACGGCGCTCTCAACGGCGCCGATCTTGCGCGATGCGGGCTACGAAGTCAACATCCTCAACCGCAGCACTC
>JALWQQ010000016.1 GCA_027083075.1 Campylobacteraceae bacterium | reverse complement strand
GTTTATCGGTGTGCAAGCGGCAGGAACCTTGGCAGGTACGACGATCAATAACTCGGCAACGCTAAGCTATCAAGTCGGCGGTGTAAACCAGACTGCAGTAGCTTCCAATACGGACAGTTTCGTAGTCGACAACAAGGTCGACTTTACCGTAACGCACCAAGATGCCGCGGCAGTGAGTGTTGTGCCGGGACAAACCGGTGCCGTGTTGAAGTTTGTGGTTACCAACAAGGGTAACAAGACGGAAGATTTTGCTTTAAATGCCCTTGCGACAACCGCCAATCCTTTCGGATTGACCGATAACTTTAACACTACCAACGTGCAGGTGTTTGTCGATGTCAACGGCAATGGTGTATATGATCCCGCAACCGATACTGCAACCTTTATCGATCAGTTAGCACCGGATGCGAACAAGACTGTCTTTATTGTGTCGGATATACCTATCAATCGCGTTAACGGTGATGTGGCCGCTTATGCGCTCGTGGCACAAGTAAGAGATGCAAATACGACGGGTACGTTGGGTGCGCCGTTGACCAACAATGCGGCAACGGCAGATAATGCATTGACCGAAGAGAATGTCTTTGCCGATGCGGCGGGTACGAACGATGCATTGCATGATGGTCAACACTCCGATAACGATGCCTATCAAGTCGTAACGGCTACTTTGAGTGTTACCAAGAGTTCGTGCGTCATCTGGGATCCCGTCAATAATGCGACCACACCACACCGCATACCATTGGCAATGATACGCTATGCAATTCAGGTGCAAAACACCGGTAGTGCCACCGCAACCGGTGCATCGCTTACCGATACGCTCAATGCAAAGCTGGGCTACGGTGCATCGACGGCTGCCGGAGCACCGGCGGCGATTGCCGAGGTAAGAAATGCCGCATGTAACTGTGCCGCACCCGCAGGTACGGTAGTGGCGGGAAGCTCCGTTAGTGCTGCCGGACAGACTGTGACGGCAAACTACGGTAATGTGGCGGCAGGTGCGACCGAGTGCGCCTACTTCGATACCTACATTAAATAAAGCGGTAGGCTTGGCATGGAGACGAGGCCATTGATGCCTCTGCCTTGTAAAGGATGGCGTGATGCGGTTTGTTGCCACAATATTACTGCTCTTTGCTTTGCTGTCGACACTGCTTTCGGCGGCAAAACCGGGAGATATTATCGTCAATGTCGCCACGGCATCCTATTCGATCTATAAAAAAAAGCTCAAGAGCGCTTCCAATAAGGTTCTCTTAAAAGTAGAGGGTACCAAAGCAAAGATCCGCTTTCTTCTTCCTGCCGGCGGATCGCAAGAGCAACTACCCGTTGCCGGTACCTCCTTTTACGGACGCGACGATCAGTGGCATGCGTTGACGCCTTTTGTCTTTAAGAGCGGACAACAACTGCCTTCCTCAAAACCGATATCGTTCATACCTACGCAACTCTATACCCCGGAAGATGCCGCCATCGTAGAGGTGATCGACGACGATAGAAATCTCGATCTGACAAAAAGAGAACGTATTGAAGTCAATCTTACCTCGCCGACGGGAGATGTAGAGACGCTACGACTCATGGAGACAGCACCCGACAGCGGTATCTTTACGGGCTACATCCCTCTTGCGCCGGGAGGCAAGAGTGATCATGATGGCATTTTGCAGATACATGTCGGCGATAAACTATTCGTACACTACTTTGACTTCCCGAGGGCACTTGTAAAGCGAAGTGCCGTCGTGGCTCCAAAGAGTAAAAATCTGAAAGTTTGGGTAAGAAAAGAGGTAAACAAAAAGCAGGCGACGATAGGCGAAGTACTGCACTATACGATCAAGCTTTTTAGCGATGAAAGTACCGATATTCCTTCGTGGCGGATCGTCGACACTTTGCCACCCGGTTTGAAGTATCTCAAGGGAACCTTGAGGCTTGACGGAAAGCCGATCGTGGGCAACTTGAGTAGCGACGGTGCGCGGTTGAGTATCGGACCGTTGCTCTTGCCCGCCAAGGGTGTGCGTACGCTGGTCTTTGACGGTCTTGTCGGTACCGGTGTGGTAAATAATCGTCTGATCAATCGTGTCTATGCTGAGTTGACGGCTTCCGCGCCAAAAAGCCACAAGCGCTTTGCCAAAATCGCTTCAAGTGCTATAGACGCGCCGGTGCTCTTTAGAACATCGAGTGCCCAAGCCGTCACTTATCTGCGTGAAGATCTCTATCGTTCCGAAGGTGTTATCGTAGGTAGGGTGCATCGTTGTGACGACCCTACAATCGGTATCAAGGGGGTGCGACTTTATATGGAAGACGGTAGCTATGTTACCACCGATCGCAACGGGCGTTATCATTTCGAACGTGTAAGACTCGGGCGACATGTGGTGCAACTCGATACGGCACTTTTGCCGCAAACGTATCGACCCGATGAACAAAATCTATCGGTTCGCAATGCAGGACGTGCATATTCGCAATTTATCGACATGCAGTATGCAGGTCTAAAACGGGTAGATTTTTGTTTGAATCATCTGAAAAGATCGCAAAAAAACAGCACGACAATCGTAACCGAAGCAAAAGATATTGCAGAAACGGCAATGCGAAAAAAATCAAGATCGTTTCCGCACTATTCGGTAGTGGAGTTGCGTCGTTACGAGGGAAAGATAGAGCTTTTGTGGCCGCCGAAACACTACGTGCCTCCGATCCCGAGCATCGATCTAGCATTTGCCTATCCCAAAGAGTATAAGGCTACCGTCTACCTAAACGATCGACCCGTAAGTATGCTTAACTTTAACAAACGTATCAGCGATCGCACCTCGGGCGAGGTTATCGATACCTATAAAGGTATCGACCTTTTGCCGCAAACCAATACCGTTCGTATTGTGCTCAAGGATGCAAGCGGCAAGCGCATGAAAGAGATAGTAAGATCGATTCACGTTTCCGGTGAGGCAGTGCGCATCGAGTATGTCAAATCGCATTCGCGTCCGATTGCCGATGGCAAAACGGTGCCCGTGATCGCCGTACGTTTTCTTGATACCGACGGTTATCCTCTTCGGGAAGGTGTAACCGGAAAATTTAGCATAGATGCACCATATCGCTCACTGGAGAGAGAGAAGCAGCTACACAACAACCCTCTTGCTTCAAACGGGATTACCGAAAATCGTTTTGTTGTCGAAGAAGGCGGCATTGCTTACATTCGCTTGGTTCCTACGACACAGGCGGGTGCCGTGACCTTACACTTCAAGATAAAAGATCGCGATAGGACGATTAGAGCGTGGCTCAAGCCGAAGATGCGCAAGTGGATCGTAGTCGGTTTGGCGGAGGGTACGATCGGATACGACACGCTTAAAGGCGGGATCCAAAATGCAAATCGTACCGGTAAGAGCAAGGGGGTGCAAAAAAAAGGTAGGGTAAGTTTTTTTGCCAAAGGATCGATTAGAGGCGATTGGTTGCTTACTATGGCATACGATAGTGGAAAAGCGGGAGCACAATCGCCATTTTTCGGTCAAATAGATCCGGGTAAATACTACACTGTCTATAATGATGCGTCGATACAAAAGTATGACGCAGCAAGCAGAAGAAAACTCTATGTCAAGCTTGAGAAGGAGCGCTTTTCCTTGCTTTTCGGCGATTACGATACCGACATAAGCACGACAGAGCTTTCACGTTATAGCCGTCGATTTACGGGATTGAAGGGCGAATATCACGATGCGCACACGGATCTAAAGCTCTTCGGTGCCAACAGTGACCAACTCTTTGTTAAGGACGAACTAAGGGGAGACGGTACTTCGGGTCTGTATCGTCTCTCTCATGCTCCTCTTTTGCCAAATAGTGAAAAGATCACGATAGAGGTGCGTGATCGTTTGCGTCCCGAAAAGATACTCGAGCGCCGCGTGCTACAGCGTTTTAGGGACTATGAGATAGATTACGATCGCGGTATGTTACGATTTAGAGAGCCCATCTATAGTACTGACGGTGACTTCAACCCGCGCTATATCGTTGTTGATTACGAAATCGAAGGTATCGGGAGCAAACACTATAGCTACGGCGGAAGGGTTCTTGGAAAGTGGTTTGACGATGCACTTGAAGTGGGTTTGACCGGCATACATGAGGATCAGGGTGTGATCGTCAATCGACTTGCCGGTGCGGATGCAACCGTGAAGCTTGGTGGAGGCACGAAGCTGCATGCAGAGATTGTCCGAACGAGAAATGGCAAAGAGGGGAACGATACGACTGCATCCGCACAGTTTTTCGAAGCGGAGCATCTCTCGCACAATCTTTACCTTCGCGGCTATTATCGTAAACAAGATAACGCTTTTGGTTTGGGGCAGCTAAGTGCATCGCTGGGTGCGACGCGCAAATATGGTCTGGACTACTCCAAGACCTTCGAGAATCGTTTGACGATCAAGGGAAGTGCTTATAAAAACGACGATCTCTTGCGAGGAGTGTCCGAAAAGGTCTGGGAAAATCGTTTGGAGATTCGTCAAACTCTTTGGTCTGCGTATATGGGATACCGTTATGCCGACGGGTCGCAGACACAGCAAGTACGTCAGATTTTGTTCGGCGGAGAGTATGCACTCTTCGATCAACGTCTGAAGTTACGCGCATCGCACGAGCAGAGTCTCGGCAGCAACCGTGATAACTTCTTCCCGACACGCACCGTCTTGGGTGTCGATTTTGCCGTTAAGCGCAACATGCTTCTTTTCGGTTCCTACGAATGGTTACGCAATGACCTTGGAAAGAGTAGGGCGGGTCGTATCGGATTGCGCTATCAGCCGTGGAGCGGATTTACCTTTGAAAATACCACGCTCAGCGAGTTTTATAACGATACGACACGCATCTACAACACAACGGGAGTCGTTCAAAATTATCACTTTAACAAACATTGGGACTTCAGCTTCGGTTATGAAAAAGGAAAGTTGCTTCGCGGGGAACTTAGCGGCAAAGCCGCCCCTTCGCTCTTGACGCAAACAGGTAACGATGCACAGCGTGAGGAGTTTGATGCCTATAGACTCGGCGTAAACTTTCACACAAAGAGTTGGACGGCATTATTTAACGGTGAATACCGCAAAGGCACCTTTTTAAACAAGCGTCTTTTAAGCGGCGGTATCTATAGTCGTCTCAATCCGAACTTCTCTTTCCTATTTGGTGCAGATTACATAAAGAGTGACGACAATCGTAGTCATGAGCGCATGACGACAGTGCACCTCTCGATGGCGTATCGACCCGACAACGGTGATCTTATCGTTTTGGATAAACTCGAAGCGGTCGATGAGCACAGAGGGGGATTACAGGAGGAGATGCGCACACGCAAACTCATTAATAATCTTGCACTTAACTACAAGATACGCCACAATCTTATTGTTTCGTTGCAACAAGGTACAAAATATGTGTTGGATAGTACAGGCACGTATGATGTCAAAGGGTGGAGTTATTTTGCAGGGTTTGACATAAGATGGGAGTTGACACCAAAATGGATGCTCGGTTTGCAGGGGTCGATGCTTTATGTACAAGCGGCACGAAATTACGAGTATGCGTGGGGTCTTTATAGTGCATACAATGCATCTACAAACCTCTTGGCGATAGCAGGGTACAACTTCAGAGGCTTCGAGGATCGTGATTTTTCGTTGCAAAACTATCGCCTTCAAGGCCCCTATGTCCAGCTGCGCATGAAGTTTGATCAAGATAGTTTGCGTTTCTTGCGGTCGCTATAGAGGTCTTTCAACTCTCTTTTGCGCTTTTTAGGGTACAATGAGCACATCCGAAATTTATACGAAGGAGAAAGAATGGCACAGCAAGTGGTTAAGGTGATCGAGGTTTTGGCACAGTCGAACAAGTCTTGGGAGGATGCGGCGGAAAATGCGATAAAAGCGGCAGCCAAGAGCATCAAAAACATCAAGTCGATCCATATCGTCAACTTCAATGCAAAAGTAAAAGAGAACAAGATCGTCAAGTATCGTATCAACGCGAAGATCTCTTTTGTCGTCGAGTAGGCGCGCTACACTTCTTGCATCGGCTTTGTCGTAAAGCTACGCCAAAGTTGTACGATGATCGCAATCTCCGTTGCGACCAAAAGCCAGTGTAGATCGTAAACCTGCATCTGCGCTTCATCTACCCCTTTATACTCCAGCACTTTGTAAAAAAGATACGAAAGTAACATGCCGACAAGGTAGCCTATCTGCTTTGCGCTATCGAGTTTGCCAAGTAGCGCCGAGTCGTTCAAAAAAAGCGTTTCGGCGCGCAGAAGATAGTTGCCGAACAAAAAGGTACTTTGGTAGGCAACGTAGAGCACAAGTGCACTCATGTAGTCGTAAGCGTGCCATAGAAAAAAGAGCATCGCCGCAAGTAGCACGAACTCTACAAAGAGCGAGATGCGAAAAAACCAATGCACCGTTATGATGTGTCGATAGAGCTGTGCGACAAGTAGCATTCCGAGGGCAAGCACGATCCCGCCGACGGAGAAGAGTGAAGGGGGAAGCGGCTTGTAGAGCGTAAAGACCGCACCCACGCTTAAGCCCAAAAAGAGGGAGTTGAGCAGTTTATAGCGAATAAAGGCGTGCGGAACGATACGCAGTAACCCGCTATCTTGCATTAAAAGTCCTTACGAAAGTCGATCAAAACGGTTCTACCGGGCGTGGCGTATCCATATGTGGTTTGGTACGTTTTGTCAAAGAGATTTTTTAGATGCACGCCAATGTCAAAATTCGATTCCACATAATGCGTATAGTGTAGATCGAAGAGTGTATATTTCCCTGTCTGGTGACCCCCTTCCTTGCGATCACCTACATAGTGCATCTGAAGGCTAAGCATAACACCGCTATCAAAATAGTGCCCTATGTCAAGATTGAGCAGAGATTTGGCACGCTTGGGCAAGTCGGAACCATCAGGCGCCTCATACTGTGTCAAGAGCGTGTAGTTTGCCGAGATAAAACTGCTTCCAAAACTCTGTTTGTATCCCGCTTCGATGCCCGCTGTCTTCTCTTTGCCGTCGGCATTGATATAGCCGTAATTGCTAAAGTCATAACGCAAAGGGTCTTTGATCTTGTTTTGAAAGTAGTCGATGCTCAAGCCGCCATAGCGCAGACCGATATCAAAACCATCCGTCGTGTCCGGGTGGAGCGTGGTTCCCGAAAGCGCATTGGCAAACTGATAGGCATTAGGGGCTTTGGTGTTGCGGTAGAGGTTTGCAAAACTCTCAAGCCCTTTAACGGCACCGTGTCGGTGCAAAAAGCCCAACTTGTAAGAGGTGGCGTCGTCGAAAGCATCGAAAAAGTCGCGGCGCAAGGAGGCTTCGATCTGCGTTTCACCACCGAGAATGCCGCTGAACCGATGCTGCCAAAGTGCAAACAACGCCTTGTTATCAAATTTTTTTTCTAATGGGCTGGAAGTGTTATATTGCTGAAAACCCTCTATCTTCTCTTTCTCTACGCCAAAGCTGAGCGCACCGGTGCTATAGCTATAGCGCGACAACAGAGAAAAATCATTGACCGTACCTTTGTAGCTTACAAGTGCATTGCCATAAGACGAGGTACTAAAGTCGGCTCTTTTGTTGCGTGAGTGCGCAAACTTAAGTCGATGCGTCCACGCACCATAGTGAATGTCATACGCCAATGCATAATCGTCTTGTCTCATATCGACATGAGCCGTGTCATCGTCGGCGCCTTTTGTCGAAAAGCTACCGTCGTATTCACTAAAGGCTTTGATATGCGTATAGCTCAAGGTAACCCTTTGCGCTTCCGCGATATTGAAAAAGAGCTTACCGGTTGCGCTTGTATTGTTATAGCCGTCCGCTTCGGCGGTTACGGGCGCTTTGGCGCTATAGCCGGTGCTTTTGTATCCGGAGAGGTTCAAAAGCGCACCATAGCGATCATTAACATAAGAGAGCGATAGTGTACCTTTTTGGGTATCGTAGCTTGCCGCAGAGAGTCCGACGCTACCGTGAAAGCCTTGCTTGTTTGCATTTTTGGTGATGATATTGATCACGCCGGCACTTGCGTCGCTTCCCCAGATGGCGCTGCCGCCGCCTTTGAGGATCTCGATCCTTTCGACATTGTCCAGTGTGATGTGCTCCAAAAAAGCCTGCCCGTCGGTAGAGGTAGGACTGTTAAGCGGCACGCCGTCGAGTAGTACCAATATCCGATCGGTTCCCATACCGCGCAAAAAGAGTGAGGTGACTTTGCCGAAACCGCCGTTGGTCGTGACATCGATGCCGTTTTGGTGTGACAGTGCTTCGCCTAAGGTTTGGTATCCTTTTTCACGTATCTCATCCGCATCTATCACATCGATAAGCGATGTACTCATTGATCGCTTTTGCGGAAGTTGCGAACTCGTCACTACGATATCGTCCATCTTTTCCTCTGCCGATAAGCCATGTGAGAGCAGACTGAGCGCAAGCAAGCTTAGGGTGATTTTTCTTTGCATGGTTTTCCTTTTGTTTTTATCATAAATTGCTACAGGACTATTTAGTAGCACGGGGTACATATGTTTGGATCACGCTTCGCTTGGCGGTGCCGTCTTTTGCGGAAGAGGGGAGTAGGGAAGTTTGTGATAGCGGTAGTTGCTATCGAGCCTGCTTAGCTTATGAAGTGTCGAATACATCGCGATAACGGGAAGCGAAAAGTAGTTTCGCCGAAAGCCGCGCAGGTACTTTTTCATAAACGCGATTGTACTCAAATCTTAGTTAAATATGAGTATAATCCTGCACTTTAGACAATTTACGCAAATGGCTACAAGGAGCATCGATGGCGATAGAGACGATAGAGAGCAAAGAGGCGTTTCAAGCCTTTGTGAGCGAGATTCAAGCATCGGCGCATTATCGCGAACCGTTGGCGTTCGGGATCGCGCGAGTCGATAGAGGACAGAAAAATGCCGAGAAGATACTGCAAGCCTCATTTCCTGTAGTGAACTGGAAAGAGAACTACGGTTCGGCGGCCATCTTTTTAGAAGCGCTTCATCAAAGCGGCACGAAACTCGATCTTGAAGGAAGCGAATTTACGGCAAGCATTAACGACAGCTTCGTAAGCAATGCGATGGCGGCGTTTGCCCCCTTTCTTGCCGAAGCCTCGGGTGAGGCACACAAAAATGTGCAGGTGATCAAGATGCTTGAGAGCATCGGGGATTTCGGTGGAGAGTATCGCATCGTCTTTCTTTTT
>JALWQQ010000015.1 GCA_027083075.1 Campylobacteraceae bacterium | reverse complement strand
AAGGTCGATCTCGCCTCTCCAATATTGCTCCAACGCAAATTTCAATTCTCGCCTCTCGCCGATACGAGGAAACCCCGTGACATAACTTCGCATAGTCATACTCCTTCGTAACTATGGATCTTGTGTAGTTTTACACAATGATCAAATAACCAACGGACTGACGGCAAACACATACACAAACGCGTATGCACATAGATACTACACGATATGTACCATAGCCGTACCCGACCGAAACAGAAGATGAAACCGATAGAAAAAATAGAAAAAAGAGAGATTATGCGAAGGGAGGGGCTAAGCCGCTTTTGGTTTTGCGGCAAGGGCAGAGTTTTTTCACAAAATATTTGAGTCTTGCAAAGAGCTGCAAAGTACGCTGCAAAAAGACGATGGAGCAGTGGCACGCCTTTTTGGAGAGCGGATTTTTTCGAAAGTCAAGCGGACATGTTTCGGCGCTGTTTTGTGTACATGCGGGTGTTGCGCCCAATGCTTTCAAGGCAACAGCAGAGCCGATGGTATGTGCGATAAAGTGATACATATCCTCTTGCTTTATATGAAATGTGTGTAATTATAGCTTAAATTTATCATAAAAAGTTAACAATCTCTCGCCTATATTTCCGGTTTTGTTATCTTCATTGTTTTGTATTTGGCAAGTCCTAACAGTTTTTTGTCGTTCGTTACAAATATGCTACAACCGCGTTCACTTGCACTGTTTAGCACGATAAGATCCTTCAAATCATCCAAGATATTGTCAAATAGATTGCATTTGGCGATCGTATAATCGGAGTGTTTGATGTAGCAAGGCGTGATCTCTCTAGACATGAGATCTATGGCGTACAAGGTCTGCTTAGGCGATACTTTTCTCTTTTTGGTCAACACATAAAAAATGTCATTATAAAATCCCCCGAGATGAAAAAAGCCTTCTGTGTGTCGTCTTTTTGAATCATGTACCATTCTACCGAGTTTTTGGAGGTCGGTCTGGTTGTATCCAAGAGGTCGAGGCAGATGTTGGCATCAAGAAATATGTTCATGATAGACACTACTCATCTCTTTGGTATCCATTTCGCCGATTTTGCCATCTAAAATGCCCACAAAAGCGCCCTTTCGCTCTTTTGCCTTCTCTTCTATTTCATCGATTATCTCGGGGTTTTTCGTAATCGCCTTAAAATAGCTCACGATCAGTTGAGTAAAGTTTTTGTCCTTCTCTTTGAGCACGCTCGATACACTTTCTGCAAGCTCTCTATCGAAAACAAAATTTTTCCGCACTGTCAACATTCCCATGGCGCACCTCTTTTTTATGTATATATTTCTTATGATATGTAAGTATGGCATATTTAATATACTGTTTCAAATTTCAAAAAAGAGCGACAAATGTCGGTTTAATTGGAGATCGGGAGAGAAAACCTTATCTCTCTATAGGAATATAGAGCTGCTTAACGGCAAAGCCTTGCTGGTCGATCGCATTGCCGCTTCTTGGGATCTCTATCGTATCGCGGCTTCCTCTTCTCCACAAGATCCCTCGAACATTGACCCGTAGATGATCAAGTCGATAGGGTGCTTTGAGGGCGATCTCAAAGTATTTTGACCTACCATATCGCCATCTTTTGCTTTGCCACCCCTCTACCATCAAGTAGTCGGCTTTCATTGCGCCTCGAATAGTCTTGTTGTAGATTTTGTCAGGGAATGTATAGGCTTTCAGGGAGGTGAAATTGTTACCTAGTATCCTGCCTTTGGTGCCTATAAGATCCGGAAACGAAAGGGTTAAGCCACCCTGTTTTGCCGTCGTGAAGTTGTTGGTCATGATCGCTTTGAGTTTGAAGTAGGTACCCGCTTCGATATATTTTGGATAAGTAAGTACGATAGAGATGCCAGACTCTTCAAATGCGATGGACGATGTCGTAACGGATCGGTCGGTATGGTGAGTAGGACGCGTAAGCTTAGGGTGCGAGGAGGTGGTATACACTTGCGTCTTTTCGGGTTTGTTTTTGTGTGTTGTTTCGTTGCCGATACTCTTGATCGACTTGACTAGGTAGCCGTTGTCTGTTTCGATAAGCTTGATGATGTTGTAAGTGGTGCCGATTTTACTTTTGTTTTTAGCCGATGTCACATTCCAATCCACTACAGTGTTTACCGTATAGTATCTTTTGGTATCTTCTACGAAAGTGTCGATAATCTCGATATCTTTGAGCGTATACTCTCTTTTGGGCCATCGTCGATAGTATCTTATCTTGTCCTCGAGGATCTCTTCTTTGTCGAGGTTTTTTCTGCCGAAATAGAGATCTACGCGATTGTCGTAAAATTTCAGCGCCTTAGCGGGAAACGGACTTTCTCCTACTTTATAAAAGCTTTGGATAAAGCGTTTTATCTGCTCTACGGTATTACTCTTGGGAGTATGATCTCTTTGCGTCGGTTGCATCCCCTGTAGACATTTAGGCTCATTTTCAAAACTTATCGTATAGATGCTTTTGTTGCCTTTTGTGATGTCTATATCGGTATCCTCTTCTATCCATATTGGCACACTTTGGGGAAACTTTACATTTAGTGCCACTACTCTTTTTGCATCATTCTCTTGGCAAACAACTCTTTTTTGAATGAATGCTTTGTCTATCACTATTGAGGGGTTTTCCAATGTTGCTTTGTTTGGTGTAATTGTTGCTTGAATTATTCTATCTTTATTACCCAAAAGATATAGATTCCAAAAACCGAGCTTTTTAGCTTCATTATCTACATAGCTATGTGTTATTTTTCCATTATTTGTTAGATAAACCTTTCCTCTTCTCTCAAACCCTTTTGGTGTCCAGTTATTTCCGTTTGGATCCCACTCTATAGGGCTCATCTCTTTGGTGCCGATATCCCAATCATACAGTTTTACATAGGGTGAACCTTCTTTGTGAGCAAGATATTTGAGTAACTCCTGCGCTTCGATTTTAATAACAGGAGTGGCATTAAGAGCAGTTAACAATAGTATAGGCAGTAGTAATAAAGATTTCATTGTTGCCTCCGTATTTATGCTTTTGGTCGTGTATTGATCTCGATTTGAAACAGAACCAGTATCATGGTTAAGAGGATAAAGATAATCAATGCGCCGCCAAGTACTGCACCGACCTGAAGGAGTTTAAACTCCGCCGCTTGCGCTTGGGATAGTTTGCGTTGCTTCGATGCTTGGTAAGCTTCCCAAGAGGTTTCGTGCTTTTCTCTCTCTGCTTTGCGCTGTTGGTTAAAACTCTCGACAACCCAGTTGATAAATGCTTTCCAGTCGATCGCATCATCGAGATTTTTCTTCTCTTTTTCCAGTGATTTGCCATAGTGTAGCAGGCGTTGCAGGTTCTCTTCCATTTGTGCTTGTAGAAGCGCGAATGTACTGTCGTCATATGTGTTGCTTAATTGTTTGATGTCTCTGTAGATACCATTGATGGTGGCGCCTTGCTGTCCGACGATCAATGCATATCGGTTGATGAGATTTGCCAACTTGGCACTGTAGGTTTTAAGGGGATTGTCATAGCGTTGTTGTGGTACTGTAGCGCCGAGAGATGCGGTGTTTTGTCGATCCGCCTTTTTGAGCCCTACCAGTCCATTGTAGATGGGAAGCGTTAGAAGGCTTGGTGCTTGCCCGCCAAGCCCTTCGCCATCCTCGCCATGACAAGCCGTACAGGCGGCAAATGGTGCAGGCTTGGAACCTTTAAGTCTATTTGCTATAAAGTGTGCCACTGCTTCGGCATCTTTGCCTCTGATGAGCTTTCCGGGCATGCTGCCAAGCGGATAACCGTGCCCTTCGGAACCGTTACCGATGACCTTTGAAACATAAGATGCGATCTTGGCTTTTTCCTTTTTGGCTTGATCGATCTTGCTCTCGTGCATCTTTTTAAAAGTTTCGAAGGAGACGCTTGGGTCTTTGGGTTGATAAAGCTCTTTTTTGACATAGGTATCTTTGGATGTGGCGTAGAGCTTGAGTGCATAGACGGTACCGAAGATCAGCACAAGAAACGCTATCGATGCACCGACGAGCATCAGCCATCGGGTTATTTTGAAAAAAAGTTTTTCCATGAGACACCCTCCCGTATAGTATAAGTGTATCAAATTTTTATAAAATCCTTTCAACTTTCTGTAATCGTTTTGTAACCGAATCGCGTTATGCTTTTGTCATCACAACCCAAAGGATAGCAGCGATGAAAAAGGTTTTGCTCTCGGTGGCGGCGATCGCGGTGACGGCGCAGGCGGGCACGAAAGAGGAGATTGCGGCGCTGAAGGCGCAGATGGCGCAACTCATGCAAAAGATTGAAAAGCTTGAAAGCAAAGAGAAGGCGCAAGCGCCTGTTGCGACACGCGCACCCAAGGGTACGACGGTGGGTTCGAAAGCATTGAAACTGAAGCTTTCAGGGCAGCACTTTTTGCACTTTTTGCACAAGGATGATGGCGGAAGCAAGAGCGATAAATTCGGCATCAGTCGTAACTATCTGCAGGTTAAAGCTTATTTTGCAGACGATCCGAAGAGCTATATGCGTGTTACGCTTGATGCCAAGCAAAATAGCAACTTTGACAAAGGCTCGTTGGACGTGCGTGTCAAATACGCCTACCTCTATCTTGACAACGTGTTGCCCTATACGGGTGTCGAGATCGGTTTGGCGCATACGCCGTGGTTGGACTACGAAGAGCATCACGGCTGGTGGTATCGTAGCATCAGCGAAACCTTTTTAGAGCAACACAACGGTGCGCATTTTCAAAACTCGTCCGATTACGGCATCAACTTCAAGACCAAGACCGACTACTTCTCCTCCGAACTCGGTCTCTTTAACGGTGCGGGCTATCACGGTGTAGAGGACGGCAAAGGGCTTAGGGGCGAATGGCGTCTGACAGCACACCTGCTTGGTACGGGCAAAAAACATGTCCACAAAAGCGACACCTATGCCGACCTCTCTTTCTTGGGAAGCTACGGCAAACACGATGCGGGTGCGGGTGACGCAAGCGGCACCTACGTATGGTGCGGTTTGCACGGTGTCTATAACCGGCCCGAATTTTTGATCGCAGGTTCTTATCTTAAGGCAAGCAAGGCTGCTGCCAAGACCCAAGGGCGCGGTTGGTCAATCAACGGCGAGTTTAGGCTTGCTGCGCTTGATGCCGCATTGGCGCCGTGGAATCTTTTGGCGCGTTATGACGACTATAAGCTTGATAGCGGCGTTGAAAAGAAGAGCACTTTTGCCGGTGTAGCGTACCGCTACAATAAATATGTCGAGTTTATCGCCGACTATCAGAAGAACGAAAAGAGCGCTACACCTACGGATAAGCGCTTCTTGCTGAGTGCCGAAATCGACTGGTAGATACTATTCGATATCGGCGAGAAAGGCGTTTGGCTCTACGGTGATGCGCATCTTCTCCAAGACCCTCTGCGCATCATCTTTACTCAGATAGGGACCTACCAAAAGTTTATTGACCTCTCCGCCACCATCGTTAAAGCGTATGATTTTATAGTGATAGCCCTGCTCTTTGAGGCGATAGAGTAGGTGCATCTTCGGTTTGCCCCGAAACGAACCGACCTGAACATAGTGTCGGACTTTTCGGCTCTGCTGCGCAAGGGTGTCGGGCAAGATAACCGCTTTGCCTCCTGTGCTCTTTTCAAGTGATGTGCCGATCTCTTTTGCCGCCTTAAACGGATCCGTTTCGGGCGCAGGTGTGGCGGATGCCAACCGTATCGTCGTATTGTTGGCATCGGGCAGATAGCGTCTACAGATGCGCAGACGCTGCAAATAGTAGGGTTTTTCGTAAAGGTTGGTGTAGATCACTTTGTGCTTGACGGTGCTGGCGTGTGTAAACCAGCCGTTACCGAGATAGACGCCGACATGGGTGATCTTGCGGCGGTTGTGTTTGCCGGTAGCGAAGAAGAGCAGATCGCCATACTGCAGATCCTCAAAGCGCACCTTTTTCCCAACGCGTGCCTGCTTGCGTGCTACGCGCGGTAGCTCTATGCCCATCGAGCCGTAGAGGTAGTAGGTAAACCCCGAACAGTCGAATTTGTCCGGTCCCTCTTCCGCCCAGACATACGGCGCGCCCTGAAGTTGCCGGATCATCTTGGCGAGATTTTCTCTACTTGGTGTAAAACGTACTTTTGGTTTGATAATGGCATAGTTGGGGTGTGCGGGGTAAGGGGTATCGGCGGGTTTCACTTGCGCATTATCCTCGCCGCACCCCTCAAGCAGAGCAAGGATTAGCGCCGCAAATAGAAATGTTTTTTTTCTTGTTATCATGAAGTCCATCGAAAAGATTATAGAAAAAGTAAACTGTCAAAGAGTTAGAGTATCAACATCGCATCGCCATAAGAGTAGAAGCGGTAACGTTTTCGTATCGCCTCTTCGTAGAGCGCCAAAGCGCGTTCGCGTCCGATGAAGGCGCTGACCAGCATTAGTAGCGTACTTTTAGGAAGGTGAAAGTTGGTCAGCAGGTGATCGACGCGCATCGGCGGATTTTTCGGATGCAAAAAGAGATCACACTCACCCTCGCCCTTGTCGGTGCGGGCGAAGTATTCGATCGTGCGCGTGACGGTGGTGCCGATAGCCAGTACTTTTTTCTCGCTTCGCAATACCTTGGCGGCGTCGGACGGAATATGAAAATACTCCGAGTGCATCGGGTGTCGGTCGATGTGATCGACTTCGACGGGCTTGAAGGTGCCCGCACCCACATGCAGTGTCAAGGTGTAGGTATCGTGTCGTTCGCGTAGTAACTGTAGTAGTTCGGGTGTAAAGTGGAGCGATGCCGTCGGCGCCGCCACCGCACCCGCATGTTTGGCAAAGAGGGTTTGGTAAGAAATGGCATCCGCCTCGGTATCTTCGCGTTGCATGTAGGGTGGTAGGGGGATATGTCCTATCTCGTCAAGCAGCGTAACGAGTTTCTCGAAGTGCAGTGGGGTACCCATATATAAAAAGCGCACGATACGCGTACCGTCTTCGTTCAAAGAGAGCACCTCGGCGTGCAGATCGTTGTCAAACAGCAGTGTTGTGCCGACACGCACCTTGCCGCGTATCATAACACTGTAACGTTCGGCATCGAGTGTTTTGTTAAGCAGCAGTTCCACCTTGCCGCCGCTTGCTTTGTGTCCGAAGAGGCGAGCCTTGATGACGCGCGTATCGTTTAAAAAGACGGCGCACCCTTCGGGAAGAAAGCGTAAGAGTTCGCGAAAGTGCGTATGCGTCACCGTGTCGCTTTGGCGGTCAAAGACGAGAAGCTTGGCGCTATCGGGCGGATCGGCGGGATAGCGTGCTATCAGTTCATCGGGTAAACTGTAGTCGTAGCTTTGGGTAAGCAGATCGGCATCGGTACTATGCGGCATCACTCTCTTCGCTCTTTTCGGGGTTGACGACACGCAAGATCAGAATGGAGAGTCCGTAGAGCACGATGAGCGGCAGTGCCATCAGCAGCTGTGTCAAGACATCGGGAGGTGTAAGGATGGCGGCAAGCAAAAAGATAATGACTATGGCGTATTTGAAAAACTCTATGAGTGTTCGGTCGGTGATGAGCCCCAAAAGTCCTAAGAAGTAGGCAAAGACCGGTAACTCGAACGCCAAACCGAAGCCGAACATGATCTTGGTAAAGAAGCCGACATAATCTTCGATATTGATCAGTGGCGTATAGAGAAAGGAGCCGAAGCTGATGAGAAACTGAAAGCCGAAGGGGGTTACGATGTAGTAGGCAAAGAGTACGCCCACAAAGAACATCACCGTACCGCCCACGACAAAGGGTAGCACCATCTTCTTCTCGTGCTCGTAAAGTCCCGGTGCGACAAAGAGCCAGATCTGATAGAGGATAAAGGGCAGTGCGATCAAGATCGCGGCAAAAAAGGAGACCTTGAGCGCCACAAAGAAGGTTCCCGCCACCTGATGGGTCGTGATCTGCGCATCGTAAGCATTTTGCGCTTTGAGTGCGCGCGCTAACATCATCGCCTCTTTGGCAGCATCTATCAGGTGTGGGCGCAGGGCGTCGCCGGCGACTTCGGCGCTTGCGCTTAGCGCCTCGGAGAGTCTTTGCGCATAGTAGCCCGCATCGGTCTTGGCTCGGCTTGCATTGGCTTCGGTGCTCTCGGTGAAGTTACCTTCGATGTGCCATCGGCTCATATGTTTGAGTGCTACTTTGTGCTTGACGGTGGTGATGGCATCTTCAAGCGGTGCGGTGATCCACGCCAAGATAGTCTCGTGAAAGCTAAAGGCGACACCAAAGGCGATAAAGAGCGCCAAAACACTTAGCGCCAAACGTTTACGCAGTTCGACAAGGTGGGGCTTGAGCTCTTCAAACACTATGCGTCACCTTCACTCTTCTCATCTTCATTGTGTGTATCGGTATCGGTTTCGGCGCTCTTTTTACGCTTGATCTGCGTTTCTTCCATCTTCGGTTCGACTTGGGTCGCTACCCGTTCGCGACTGCTATCGACATACGGATCGGCGCTCTTGCTCGGCGCAAGGGTCGGTTCGCTACTCTCGTAGATCGCTTTATTGAGGTCGATATTTTTGAACTGTTGCAGCTCTTTTGTCGCTTCGTCAAGCTCTTGACGGTAGCGAGAGGCTTCCGCTTTGATTTCGCTCAGGTGCACCTCTTCTTCGATCGCCGTTTTGGCTTCGGCTACGGTACGCTTGAGGCTGCGGATCATTTTGGCGATGCCCACCATTGCTTCAGGGAGTTTGTCGGGTCCCAAAAACAAGATGGCAATCACGGCGATGAGTAGGAGTTCCGTAAAACCGATACCAAACATAGTCACCTCTTGCAGTTTCGGGGTATTTTAGCAGATTATTCCAAAAGAAAGAGCGCTAAGGCATCGGCAAGGAAAAAATCGGGATTGTAGAGTCGCCCTTGCTTTTCGATCAGCTTGCCCTCTTCGCAGAGGATCGTAGCTTTGCGACGCATCGCTTCGGGTAGCGCTTCAAGTGCGACGCCCACTTCAGAGCGAAAACCCAAAAAGAGTATTTCGCTTAAGCGTGCCGCAGCATCGAGTGCTTCGGTTTCGTGCGTCAAAGGATCGTTGATGTAGGCGTCGATGTCACGTAGCGGATAGAAGCGCTTTTTATCTAAAAATCCGACTGCACCCGCACCCGCACCGATATAGGCTTTGCGCTGCCAATAGCCGAGGTTGTGGCGACACTTGTAGCGCCCGAAGTTAGAGATCTCGTACTGTTGCATGCCCGCTTCGTTGAGCGTATCGGCGACGAAGCGGGCATGCAACAGTAC
>JALWQQ010000014.1 GCA_027083075.1 Campylobacteraceae bacterium | reverse complement strand
AAATCGTACCCCTTGATCGCCGCAAAGGGTGCTGTCTCGAAGGGGTCGGTCTCAAGCAGTATCCCCTGATGGTTGCCGCCGCGACTCATCGACTGCGCCCGACGTGCATCGATACGCGACACGTCACCCGAAAAGCGTTGCAGCTCGGGAAGCTGCAGATACTTCTCCTTGGCAAGATAGACGCGATGCACCGCTTCGGGGTGTCGACGCAACATAAAAAGCGCGGGCTGTTTGCCGTAAACGATCATAGAGGATTTTATCCTAAATTTACTTGCAAGTTATCGTACCACCACTTAACCGACTTGTCGGTCAGTGACGCAAGCAGTTTCGCTTTGCTCTTGGGCGGTAGGTCAAGCGACTTGATCTTGGCGATCAATGCGGCGTTCTCTTCTTCGTTTGACGTCCCCTCTATCACGACGACCCACTCGCCGCGAATCGTCTCTTTCGCCAACTGCGTCAAAAGCGTTTGTGCCGTCGCCTTATAGTAGCGCTCATAGCGTTTACTAAGCTCTTTGGCTAAAAAGATCGGTCGCTCGGCATCGATAGAGACAATCTCTTCAAGCAGTTTAAGCAGCCGATGCGGCGCTTCATACAGCACGATATCGAAGCCGCTTTGCATCACGATCTCCAACTGCTCTTGACGCGCTTTGCTCTTGTGGGGCAAAAAGCCGTAAAAGAGAAACTTACCGCTCTTAAAACCCGAAGCGGCGTAGGCTACCGTCACGGCAGAAGCACCGGGCAACACTTCGTAGTCTATCCCCTGCGCTTGGCAAAACGCCACCAACGCCACACCCGGGTCGGAGATCGCAGGCATACCCGCATCGCTGACAAAGACACAACGCTTACTTGCGATCTGCTCGCCGTACGCCTTAAGACGTTCGTCTTGATTGTGCTCGTGAAACGAGACAAAAGGTGCCGACTCGGGATAGCGCATCCCGAAGCGTTCGCTTAAGATTTGCAGAAGTCTTTTACTCTCACGCGTATCTTCGCAAAAAAAGAGTTCCGCCTCTTCGAAAGTACGTAGCGCTCGTAGTGTAATGTCGGAGGGATTTCCTATGGGGACGGGGACGAAAGTAACCATCGACGTATCGCCCCTCGCGGGCGAGGGAAGTGTTAAGAGAGTTTGTATTTTTTCTTAAACTTATCGACACGACCCGCAGAGTCGACGATCTTTTGAGAGCCGGTAAAGAAGGGGTGGCACTCGTTGCAGATGTCGATGCTCAACTCGGATTTTGTCGAACGCACCTCAAAGCTGTTACCGCATGCGCATGTCACTTTACACTCTACATACTCGGGATGAATACCTTTTTTCATCGCGTTTCCTTTTCGATCTACAAAGATAATCGACAGGCAACCAACCTGTTCCGATGCGACGGATCGCACCCTTCCGCTCGAAATCTATCGAGGGGTCGCAGCAACGCCGTTCGCGAGACTGCTCTCCCGTACCGTGCACGGGGAAATTGAGGACAATATTGTAGCAAAAGAGTTTTAAAAAGTGCTAAAAGCAAACTATGCTACACTAAGCGTATGAAACGAAAAGTAGTGCATCTCTTTTTACTACTATCGCTACTGTTCAATGTCGCACATGCCATTACCTTCACGCTTGAAGAGAAGGTGCATGGCTGTCATCACCACGAAGTCGGCGCTTTTATCATAGAACAGACACAAAACGACGGTTGCGGCGATATCTGCGACTTGCATCCGCTTTTTCACTTTGTAGCAATCGTCGAAACGACGGGGCTTTTGGTAGCCAATGATGCGCCTGCAAGAGCGATAGCCGATTACACTCCGCCTACTTTTGAGATCTTGATCCACAAACGCCTCAAACCCCCGATCCTCTAACCCCTTCGTCTCATTTCAATAGATCCATCATCAATCGCAACACTCTTGTTGCCTACCGCTTAGACTTGAAAAAATGGAGTCTCTATGAAAAAAGTACCATTGTTAGTGTTGATCGTTTCGCTTTACACCTATGGCATGAGCTATCGGGTGTTTAAGCGCCAAGTGCTCAAGCACAGCAAGATATTGCGCATCGAAAAGCTCAAAGCAGCGCAAGTCGATATCGAAAATGCCAAACGATTGCGTCCCGAAAACCCGGAATTTCAACTGGAACTTTCGCGCTTCAAGCCGAGGTTTGATCATAGCGCCTTCGGCACAAGTGCGATGATCGCGCAACCGATACGCTTGAATGCATTGATGCAAAGCATCGAAGCGCAAAATGAAGCGGCAAAGGCGTTAAGTAGCGCACTGCGCTTAAAAAAGCGTGCCGACTTTCTTAAAAACTTTGA
>JALWQQ010000013.1 GCA_027083075.1 Campylobacteraceae bacterium | reverse complement strand
TAGCATCGGATATCCTCAAAGCAGTGTTGCGTCAGATAGTGGCAGCCGTAACCGTCGAGGTCTATGTGTGAAAGGTGATAGACTTTGGGGCGAGTCATTGAAGGATATCTTTCAGGGTAAGTTGGTGCAAAAACTCATCGATGCGGTTTTGGAAGTTTGCCAAAAAGGGCGAGATGATGCACGAACCGATCGCGCCGTTGGGGCAGGTGTCGATATAGTTGCTACAGTCAAAAACCGACGGTGTTTTTCCTTCGGCGGCAAAGATGACGTCATTCACGCTGATCTCTTCAAGCGGTTTTGCCAAGAAGAAGCCGCCGTGCGCTCCCTTACGTGATTCCAAAATTCCCTGTTTTGCCAAATTTTGCAAGATCTTTGCCAAAAAACTTTTGGGTATCGAGAGCTGGCTTGAGAGCTGTTCGGTACCGATCGGGTGCTCGGCCTTGCTGATTTCGTGAAGCGAGAGTAGCGCATATTCGCTGGCGCGTGTCAAGAGCATCGTGCTTACCTTCGTTGTCTAATTGAGACAATTTTACTCTATTTCATATTATAGTTTGCTATCTAAGTTGCTTTTTGCTATGATTTCGCCACTCATTTGAAACGCCGACAGAGCGCTTTCGCGTGAGCAATTCACTATACCAATCGGAGGTCATCATGGCTTTAGATCAGGCGAAGAAAGCGGAGATTATCGCTACTTACGCAAGAGGTGAGAACGACACGGGTTCTCCCGAAGTGCAGATCGCGCTTTTGACAGAGCGCATCAACTACCTTACGGAGCACTTGAAACAAAACAAAAAAGACCACTCTTCAAGACTCGGTCTACTGAAGCTTGTCGGTCGTCGTAGACGCTTGATGCGCTATCTGAAAAAGAGAGATATCGAGCGCTGGCATCAGATCAAAGATGCCCTCGGCATCCGCAACTAACTCTCTCTATCTGCCCGACGCGACGGCGTCGGCATGGTTCCTTTTCCCAAATATACTCCACCTTTTATCCCATCCAACCATTCGCTGAAGACATAGTGTCGTTGTAGAAACTTTAGTTGTTCTGACTAAACTATTTTTATAAAGTCAGTTTATAAAAAAACTTGACAAATAGTGACTCAATATTGTATAATCATTGCGGTATTTATCTAAGTGGAGGTTTCTCATGAGCGAGAAAGAAGAGAAAAAGATAGCAGAAGAAACCCTCTCCGACGCAACGGAAACGGACGCGCAACACGAAGCGCAAAAGACCGAAGAGAGTGCGGCATCGGATGATGCACTTGAGGCGGCAAAAGCCGAAGCAGAGGAGTATAAAGAGAAGTATCTGCGTGCGTATGCCGACTTCGAAAATGCCAAGAAGCGTCTATCAAGAGAGAAGGCGGATGCGGTGGCGTACGCAAACGAGAGTTTTGCCAAGGATCTTTTGGCGGTACTCGACTCGTTCGATGCGGCACTATCTGCGATCGATAAAGCGAGTGACGAGCAGGGCGATACTGCACTCTTTGACAAGCTTAAAGAGGGCGTAGAGCTGACCTATCAGCAGCTGAAGAAGGTGCTTGAGAAGTATCACGTCAAAGAGATCGCTTGTGAAGGCGAGTTTGATCCGCAGGTACATCAGGCAATTCAACAGGTTGAGAGCGAAGCACACCAAAGCGGTGAGATCGTCGACGTGATGCAAAAGGGATATACGATGAAAGATCGTGTATTGCGCCCCGCGCTGGTGACAACCTGTAAATAGATGCGACTAAAGTTGCATCGTACGATGAAAAAAACCGATACCATAACGACAAGAAATCAAATAAAAGGATAGCAAGATGGGCAAAGTACTGGGAATCGACTTGGGTACGACCAACTCCGCAATGGCGGTTTATGACAACGGCGAAGCGAAGATCATCGCCAACAAAGAGGGAAAAAACACCACCCCCTCTGTCGTAGCGTTTACCGATAAGGGCGAGGTGCTTATCGGTGACCCCGCCAAACGACAAATGGTAACCAACCCCGAAAAGACGATCTACTCCGTCAAGCGTATTATGGGCTTGATGTGTAACGAAGAGAAGGCAAAAGAGGCGAAAGAGCGCTTGCCTTATCATGTTGTCGATCGTAACGGTGCATGTGCGGTTGAGGTGGATGGCAAAACCTATACGCCGCAAGAGATCTCGGCAAAGATCTTGATGAAGCTCAAAGAGGATGCCGAAGCGTATCTTGGCGAGAGTGTGACACAAGCGGTCATTACGGTGCCCGCATACTTCAACGACGCACAGCGTAAGGCCACCAAAGAGGCGGGTCAGATCGCAGGTCTTGAGGTTTTGCGTATCATCAACGAGCCGACATCCGCGGCATTGGCGTATGG
>JALWQQ010000012.1 GCA_027083075.1 Campylobacteraceae bacterium | reverse complement strand
GGAGAGAAACCCTAGTAGCGCCGGCTCCTCCATCTGCTGAGGAAAATCTCTCAAAATCTCAATGATGGAATAATCTTCGTGCATCAAAATAATTAACGAAAGGGTATAGAATAGTATTGCCGGAACCACGACAAAAAGAACGATGCGCATCATCTTTCGCAAATCAAAAAGAGTACCCAAGAAGTTCCGCATATCCTTAAACCATCCTACTAAAATAGCCCGCATCTTTAGCCAAGAGCGCCTGCGGGCTTCCCTCGTCGCTCAAACGCCCCTCTTCGAGTACGAAAACATACTCGGCATTTTCGATCGTAGAGAGCCTATGGGCGATGGTGATCACCGTCTTTTGCGCTAACGCTTTTGAGAGTGCCGCAAAGAGCTTCGCCTCGGTATGTACATCAAGCGCCGAGGTCGACTCGTCCAAGATCACTACCTTAGGATCGGCAAGCAGCATCCGCGCGATCGCAACGCGCTGCCTCTGCCCGCCGCTAAGCTTCACACCGTCGCGTCCTACCTGCGTATCGAGTCCATCGGGTAGTTGCGCAACCACCGCTTCAAGCTGCGCGATGCGTATCGCCTCGGCGATCGCTTCGTCACTATAGGGCTTGCCAAGCGTGAGGTTAAAGCGCATTGTAGCATTAAAGAGTTTAGGATGTTGCAAGATCAGATGCACCCCTTCTCGGATCTGTTCAAGCGCGATCTCGTCATCGCGACAACGAGCGTAGTAGATATGCCCCTCTTCAACGGGATAGAACCCTACCAAGAGTTGTGCCAAAGTAGTCTTACCGCTACCGCTTGGTCCGACGATCGCCACCTTGGCTCCCGCCTCGATACGAAGCGTAATCCCTTGCAATATCCGACGCTTTCCATCATACGAGAAGCCGAGATTTTCAGTACGTATCGCTATAGACGCTTTCTCCTCGAAGGGATTACACTTTGTGTCGTGTTGCGGCTCGGTCGGCAAGGCAAAGAGCGCCTCTATGCGTGCGCAGGCGGCTTTGGCATTTGCCAAGGCATACTGAAAACCGATGATATCTTGTGTCGGCGTCACCATCACCCAGAGATAAGAAAAGATCGCCAACATCAAACCGACACTGAGGTCGCTATAGGCAACGGCAAGGATGCTTACCGCGCGGAAGAGCTCGTAGCCACTTAGAAAGATAAGGTAACTAAACTTTTGCGCGGCTTCACTTTTGTAACCGAAGGCGATCGCACGCAGCTTGAGCAAAAAGGCTTTGCGGCGGGCTTTGGAAAAGAAGTGACGCTCTTTGTTTGCGGCACGAATCTGCGGCATCAGCTCGACGATCTCCGAAAGCGAAGATTGAAACGCCTCGACGGCACGATTCTCTTCGCGTTTCAATCTGCCGATACGGCGCGCCATCTTAGCGGTAAAGTAGACGACTATCGGATTGGTCAACAAGATAAAGAGCCCAAGTTGCCAATGGATCTTGAGTAGCACCACCGCGGAAAAGAGCAGGATAAAGAGCGAGAGTAGAAGCTTCGAGACCGTCACGGAGATGAAGTTATCGACCGTCTCTACATCGGTTACTGCTTTAGAAACGATCTCACCGCTTTGCATCGTTTCGTAGGCTTTAAGCGATACCTTTTGCAGATGCGCCAAGAGTTTTTCACGCAGAGCATAAGTGATATTTTTTGAAATGATCGTAAAGAGTTTGCTCTGCAAAACACCCAGCAAGACACTGCCGGTGCGCAAAAGAAGCGTGAGCAGCAAGACAAAAAAGACGATGCCCTTGAGATCGAACGGATAGATATGGCTGCGGATCCACATACTTAGTCCATGCGGCTTGTGCAAGAGAAGCTCATCGACCAAGATAGGGATAAAGAGCGGCACCGCAACAGTCATCACCGTCGCAAGCAGTGCGATGAGATTGGAAAGTAGTAGCTCTTTTTTATAGCGCAACATCTGCGAAACGAGCGTGCGAATCGTACAATGCATCAAAGCGCCACACACTCCAAAACCAAACGAAGATCCTTCTCTTCGATGCGGTGTGTCGCCGCCTCTTTCAAGAGAGGCTTGGCACAAAAAGCGATGCGCGTGTCGGCGTATTTGAACATACTCAGGTCGTTGGCACCGTCGCCCACCACCACCGTGTCTTCTCTGCCGACGTCAAGTAACGACTGTAGGCGCAAAAGCATCTCGCCCTTCGCTTCACCGTGCATCATCTCGCCGCCCACTTGCCCTGTAAGCACACCCTTCTCGGCATGTAAAAAGTTAGCAAAATCGGCATCGATCCCCAATCGCTTGCAAGCGGGTGCGGTAGCGTTACGAAAGCCGCCGGAGAAGCAGACCGTCGTGTAGCCCGCCGCCTTAAGCCG
>JALWQQ010000011.1 GCA_027083075.1 Campylobacteraceae bacterium | reverse complement strand
AGATCGTATCACACATCTCTCGTATCATCTCACTCAGCTTCCGTCTCTTCGGTAACATCAAAGGGGACGATCTCTTCTTGTGGGTTCTTTTGATGTTGGCGCCTTGGATCGTGCCACTTCCCGCATTTGCGCTTCTCTCTTTCTCGGCGCTTCTGCAAACCTTTATCTTTATGATTCTTACTTACGTCTATCTTGCCGGTGCGGTAGCGATAGACGAAGCGCACGAAAAAGCCCCCGATCCCGTCGTCGATACGATGGGCGCCGTCTAATACGATGCGCATCAAAGAGCCCTCATTACGCTTTATCGTTAACTTTTTTCTCGGTATCGGCTGGGGACTCTTGGTCGTAGCCGTTGCAAGTGCTTTTGTTTTTCACTTTCGCGAAGGTCTTTTGCCTTTTCTGCTCTATCTTCTTTTGTATCTCTCTTTACCCATAGCGATTATCCTCTTCGCAGAGATGTTTATCGTCATCAAGGAGATGCACTATCGCATCGAGGCTTTAGAGGCGAAATGTAGGCGTAAGTACGAGTTGGACAAAGAATGATCCGTTATGCTATCACGCCTTCGCTCGGTAGCTTGGGTGTTGATGTGGAGGGCTATCTTTCGCGGCTTCCTCTAAAGCCCGACTGGATTCTCTATCGTGATCTTGACGATCCGAACTACAAGGCTAATCTCACACGTTTTGTTCAGGCGGCAAAGCGATACGGCATTGCCAAAGTACTGGCGCATAACGACATTGATGCCGCAACCGCTTCACAAGCCGACGGCATCCACTTGCGAGGCGACAATCTTGCATCGGCAAAGAGAGCCAAAGAGCAGGGACTTTTTGTGCTCTATAGTGCCCATTCGCTTGAAGAGATAAAAGCGGCAGAGAGAGAAGGCGTCGATGCGGTGACGCTTAGTCCTGTTTTTGAGGTCGAGGGCAAGGGCGCACCCTTGGGCGTGGAAAGATTTGGGCGCATCGTGTCACAGGTTTCTGTACCGGTAATTGCCCTTGGCGGCATCATCGACGATGCGCATATTGCCAAGGTAAGTGAGAGTGGTGCGTACGGCTTCGCTTCTATACGCTACTTTTATACCCACGCTTCGGCAAAGCCATAATAACCGACAAGCCTACGCTTTGCGCGTTTTTGCGCCAAAAGCTTTCTTCGTTCGATCTTTTTTGCCGACGGTTTGGTTTTTGCTTCCGCCATCGTTAACGGCATCGCCGCCGTCATACCCATAAAGGCTAACATATTTCTTCGTGTGGTACTAAACTTCATATTGTACTCCTCGGTTTTTTCGTAGCATAACCTCTATGCGTGGAGTTTTTGTGAAGGAGAAACGGAAAACTGAAACCATTTACTTTTCACTTAAAAAGACTTGACTCGAGCCTTGTCATATATTATCTTTTCTCCGATACTTTTTTAGAAAAAGTATCCAAAAAGCGTCGTTTTGCAATTGTGCGGACGATGCTCTCGGCGCCGCGCGATACGGATAACAGACAACAGTTAGCGGGGAACAGTTACGAAAATTACTTATTCGCTAACTGCTATCTGTGTTCCGTTATCTGAATGTGCAAAACGACCAAAGAATCCGTTTTCCGTTATCTGCTATCCGTTACCCGAATGGACTTTAGTCCCGTATAAAAACAAAAGCTTTTCAAAGAAAAGCATACAGAAGCTATTCGCTCTTATCCTTTCACCAAAAAGACGGGGCTAAAGCCCCTACTCCTTGATATCGCTACCTGACATTGGGGTCAGTCCCATGGACGTTTCATTGCTTCACAACAAATCATCCGAGGACAAACCCTACTGCGGGGCTAAAGCGCCAGCGACGAGAGTAGTCCGATAAGCCCGCCGAAGACCCCGCCCCAAAGCACTAACCAACCCAGATGTTCGGCGATGAGTTGTTCGACGATGCGCTTGACCTCTTTGGGGTCAAGCTGCTCAAGACGTGTCGCAATAAGCTGTGCAATGGTCTTTTGCATATCTTCGCCAAAAGAGGAGTGACTAAGGAGTGTGTGAAGTTGTGTTGCAAAAGTTTCGGAACCCACTACACCAAGCAGTGCACCTTTGAGCTTGGAGATAAAGCTCTCTCGTAGTCCCTCCAGTGCCTCTTTGCCGCCAAAGAGTTGTACGGCGGAGCCGAATTTTGATTCCATCACACTCTCGACCAGTGCGTCAAAGGCGGGGTTGAAGTCCCCTGTCTCTATCAGCGGCTTTAGGTCGATACGCCGCTCTTCGTCTTGCAAAAAGGCATCAAGGCGTTCTTTGGTAAAAAACTCACGCATAATCATCTGCAATATCGCCGATTTAAAGGCTTCGAAGTTGCGTTCGATCACCCCTGAGCCATAGAGTAGAGG
>JALWQQ010000010.1 GCA_027083075.1 Campylobacteraceae bacterium | reverse complement strand
GCTTTAGCGCTTCGATAACTTCCTGTGCCGCCTCCGAGATCATCGACGAAACCCTTCGGCATCGACGATCCCGCCTTTACAACGGCTGCGCACGGCTCTTTTGCGCTTCAATGCTTCGGAAAGATCATTGCTCAAGCGACGCAGGTGTAGCCTCAACTCCGTGATCATGCCCCTGCGGCAGACCAACGAGACCGCCTTACCTGCGCCCCGACCGAAGCTTCGTCTTGCGGCGTCACGTACGGCGCGAAGCGATAGATATCTACCGACATTTGCCTTGAAACGCGCCGCAATCTGCGAGTCGTTGACCTGCTTTGTAAGCGTTGCAGCCGTACGAAAGTACGCTTGTGCGTCCATACCGCTACATGTGCCGTGCTTGAACCACTCGTGACGATGCAGATAGCTTCGATAACCGGGCATTACCTCTGCAAGCACTTTGCGCGTCTCGGCATCGAGTGCAAGTTCGGGCAGGCGCTTCCACTGCCCGCGCCTATCAAGGCGCCTAAGTTTTCTCGGCACGCCGCAGTAAACGCCCTTCACCCACAAACCGTGAAGCGCAAAAGCATGCGATGCACCGAAAAAGCGTTGCAACATACCGGCACGGCACTCTTTGCGATGGCGATGCAACTCGCAAAAGGCGTTGTGCCAACTGAGTGCCAAAACCGCCTCTTTTTTATCGGTGTCGCTATGTTGCATATCGTATCGCACCGTATCGGCGAAATGGCTACGCGAAAACAAAACAAATGTAAGCGCGATAAGTAGAGAGAAGAGACGCATACCTATACCCTTGCTTGATAGTTTGGGTATAAGCTTGCCATAATTATCCTAAATCACCCCTCCATAAAGTGTGCCAAGACCTTCTCTTTGGGCAACTTTACCAAGTCACGCGCTACACGCTTTTCGATCAATGCACGGCTCTCTTGCCCGAGTGCCTCCTCCAAACTCGGCAGATAGGCTTTGGTAAAAGAGAGCCACACCCCTTCGGGTTTATGGCGTTTTACCAGCATATCCACAAGCTCAGCTACCGTCTTAACGATCCTGTGCTTCTCTTCCTTTTCAAGTTCATGCTCGTCGAGTGTTTCATGCCCGAATCTACCCATCGCATCACTTACAATTTCACCGATCCTTTTGCGCGCCTCTACGATATCGGCACCGTCGATCTCTTCTAAAGCATATACGATCTTCTCTTCCGTTTCACGTCCCGTATTTTTACGCGGATGCGCTTCGATGCGGTATGCTTGCACCTCACCCAAATTGCCGACGATCACAAGTCTCTTTTCAACCGTACTCATCGAAACCTCCTTCGACTTTTTTCATATTGTATTGCAATTGAAACGAGGCGTATGCTATAAAAGTTGCACCGCACATCTCTTTTTGTGTTATAATCAAAGCAAATCCTACAAGATAAGGAGGAGAAGATGTCGGTTACACTTGCACCGCTACCTTATGCAGAGGATGCCTTAGAGCCGATCATTTCGGCAGAGACGATTCGCTATCACTACGGTAAACACCACCAAGGCTATGTCAATAAGCTCAATGCATTGATCGAAGGAAGTGAGTTTGACGAGATGACCTTGCCCGAAATCGTCGCACAAAGCGACGGGACTATCTTCAACAACGCCGCACAGGCATGGAACCACGAATTTTACTGGAACTGCATGACCCCCGATCCCATTCCGCCCTCAAGCAAAATGCAAGCACTCATCGAGCGAGACTTCGGAAGCTTCGATGCCTTTAAAGAGACGTTTTTAAGCAAGGCGTCAACGCTCTTCGGCTCAGGCTGGTGTTGGCTGGAACTTGATACGACAGAACAGATGATCATTACACAACGTAGCAATGCCGATACGCCGATCGCACATCGTCATAAGGCACTGCTTTGCTGCGACGTATGGGAGCACGCCTACTACATCGACTATCGTAACGAACGCGCCCGCTATCTCGAGCGGTGGTTCGAGACGATCGATTGGCGCTTTGTTGCTTCTAATATCATCGAATACTATCACGATCTTACCGAACCGTGCAAAGAAAATAGCGAACTGTGCGACTACATCGATAAGCTTCAAGAGGAGAACGAGGTACGCACCTAATTCAACCCCTTTCGGGTACAATAACACATGGTTTTTGAAGAGATAGAGACGATCGCGGCGCTCTCGCCGCAAGCGCGCCTTGAGCGTGCGAAAAAGCACACAACACTTCCCGCCCCGAAAGCGATACGTCAGCGTTCCAATATGATGCTCAACCCGCTCAATCTAAAGCATCTCAACCGCATCGATAGGCTTGATACCGACACCGTGACGCTCAATCTCGAGGATGCCATCGCCCCTTCTCGCAAAAGAGAGGCACTTTATAACATCGCGCTCTTTGTCTCTCACCTCAAGGCGCGCCAAAGTACGATCGTAGTACGTCTCAACCCGATCGGCGCGGGCGGTGAGGAAGAGATAGCTTTTTTGCGCGATTTCCCGATCGATGCCGTACGCATCCCCAAGGTACGATCGCACACCGAGATAGAAAAAGCCTTATCGCTTCTAAACGAAGAGAAGGAGTTGCACATCTCTCTTGAAACAAAAGAGGGACTTGAGAAGCTAAGCGGCTTTCGCTACGAGCGGCTTACGACGGCAAACCTTGGCATCCTCGATCTACTCGGCGATCTGGCGCTGCCGCAAAGTCTTGTAACACATGATAACCCTACCGTGCACTATCTGCTTGCCAAATTTCTCGTCGATGCCAAAACGGCAGGCATTACGCCGATCGGCTTTATGTATCAAGCCTATGCGGATGAGGCGGGCTTTCGACGCTGGTGCAAACTCGAAAAGAAGATGGGCTATCGCGGCAAAGCGTGTATGGGACCCAAGCAGGTAGCCATCGCCAATGCGATCTTTGACGACGATGCAGAGAGTATCGCACGTGCGCGCTATATCAAGCGCCGTTTCGAAGAGGAAGCGGCACGAAATAACAACGGATTTTGGGATGAGAAGCTTTCGCTCTTTATCGACGAACCGATCTACCGTGATGCGCTCAACACACTCAAGGGGAGAGAATGAAACGCTTTATGATACTCTTGCTACTTTGGCACGCTTTTACGTTTGTGCATGCTCAAGGAACCCCATATAACTATCTCTCTAAACCCAACGTGCAACGCTTTATCGCAATGATGCATCACCGTTACGGTTTTTCTATCAAGTCTCTTGAAAAGACTTTCCGTCATGCACGCTACGACAAAGAGACCTTGGCGCGCTATACGGGACATTTCAAGCCCGGCTCTACGGTCGGTACATGGGAGCGTTTCAAGCTGCATATCGTCAACAAACCGAGTTTTCGCATCGCCCGTGACTTTAAGCGCAAGTACGCTCACACACTACACAAAGCCGAAAAGCGCTTCGGTGTCGATGGTGATTGTATCGTCGGTTTTTTGGGTGTCGAGAGCGGCTTCGGAAAATTTACGGGTGACTATCGCCTTATCGATGCGCTCTCGACACTGGCGTTTCACCCCAATCGCAAAGAGCACTTCTTTCGCAACGAACTCAAGCATCTCTTTTTGTTCGCAAGAGAGCATGGATATGCCATCGAGACTCTCAAGGGATCTTTTGCCGGTGCGATGGGTTGTGTGCAACAACTTCCTTCTGTAGCGAGGCGTTTTCATTTCGACTTTGACGGTGACGGTGCAAGTGTGTGGGATATCGACGACTGCATAGGCTCTATCGCCAAATTTATGCATACACACGGCTGGAAAAAGGGCATGCCCGCCGCCGTCGAAGCCACCTTTGACGGTAAGCGTTTTCGTAAGCTCAAAAGCTCTTTTAGACGCAGTTATCCCACTACAACACTTCTTCGCAGCGGGCTTAAACCTACGCAACCCTTTCCCTACCCGAGAGCCTATCTTTTACGCGTTAGCGGCAAGGTGCGCGACAGGGTCTTTTTGGGCACGCCCAATTTTCGCATCCTGACACGCTACAACCCCTCGACAAACTACGGCGTGGCGATCCATCTTATTGCCGCCTCACTTAAAGACTAATCCTCCACAAACGCTGCACTGACATAGCCTACTACCTGTGAGCTATCGCCGCTTGCGTCGGCGCTTGTGCGATAGTCGAGCAGTATCGGCTTTAACCCCCTCTCTTTTGCCGCGATCAGCAGGGCTTCCACGCCGATCTTGCCGCACGCCTCGCACCCTTGATGCAACAGCGTAATGTCGAGCCTCTCGATCGCTGCCAAACAGAGCGCATCGCGCCGTTTCGCCTCTTCGAGCGGATAGTAGTGGCTCAGATCGGTGCTAATCACCGTAACGGTCTGCGGATCGGCAAGGGCATAGGCGATCACCTCTGCCAAGTGCTTGGGCGCCTCGTCTCCGTAAACAATCTCGACAAGCTTCGCCTCGGGCAGATAGTGCCTCACCAAAGGTACCTCGACCTCCGTCGAGTGTTCATGGTGCGCATCGGGCACAAAGTCAAGCGCAAAACGCTCCGCTAACATATGTGCATACGCCGTATCGACAGACATGGTACCATAAGGGGTTTCGTACGCATCGAAAAGCCCGATCGAACTACCACGTAGATAGACGCGATGGCTGGGTCCGATGACCAATACGCGCTTTGCTTGCGTGTTTGATAGAAGCCGTATCGCCACATTGGCGGTAAAAGCCGAATAGATATAGCCCGCATGCGGTGCGATAACGGCGCGAGGCTTGAGATGCAACAGGGACTCAAGCGCCCCGCTGCGCTCTAAGAGACGATTGTAGTGTGTGATCATCTCTTCTATACTCTGCGCATCTTTCGGATAAAATTGACCGCTTACAGCACTCTCTCGTACCGACATTTTTCCTCCTCTAATGCCATATGCCTTCGATTTCTCGCCCGCATTCGGGGCAATGGCTCTCTTTTAAACGATTGGCAACAACACAATATCCCGAACGCTCTATGAGCGCCGCATGACACTCGGGGCAATAGGTGGTACTATCGATCGGCACATTGCCGAGATAGAGGTAGTACAAGCCTGCCGCTTCACCGATGCGCTTGGCACGCAAGAGAGTCTCGATCGGGGTATGCTCCTTCTCTTGCATCTTATAGTCGGGGTGAAACGCGCTCAAGTGCCACGGTACATGACGTCCTAAGCTTTCGGCGATAAAGTGCGCCATCGCCTCCAAACTCGCATCATCGTCGTTATCTCCGGGCACGATAAGGGTGGTCACCTCTACCCAAATGCCCGCATCAACCATCCGCTTCAACGTATCTTTGACCGCATCGAGTCCGCCCTTGAGCACCTTTTTGTAGTAGCTTGCATCCCAACTTTTTAAGTCGATATTGGCGGCATCGACCCAACACGCCATATCTTCGATGATCTCCGGCGTCTCGAAGCCGTTACTTACAAAGATATTTTTCATCCCCTCGGCTTTGGCAAGCAAGCCGACATCCTTGGCATACGGATAGAAGATGGTTGGCTCGTTATAGGTATAGGCGATGGCACTACATTCGTAATGCTTGGCAAGCGCCACCATCTTTTCGGGGGCAACCTCCGTCTCTTCGTTGACGCTCTTTGTTTGCGAAATATCCCAATTTTGACAAAAAGGACACTTGAAGTTGCAGCCGACCGTTCCGAAAGAGAGCACCCTGCTACCGGGCAACATATGATAAAGCGGCTTCTTCTCTATCGGATCGACATTGAGCGCTGCAGGGTGACCGTAGACAAGATTTTTGAGTGATCCGCCTACGTTTTGGTTGACACCGCAGACACCCACCTGCCCCTCTTTGAGCTTACAGTAGTGACGACACAACAAGCAGGTAATGCTCTCTTTACCTTCGTTCGGGCGCGCATATTGCATCAAAGGATTGCATGACATAGTACAACCTCACTAATATTTCTTTATATTATATGACTAAACTATAGATAGTATATCGTGCAGAATGACGCGTTGTCAAGTCCAAGGCATAAAAAAGAGAAGTGGCAGTAGAACCTATAGAGGCTGCACCTCTACTGGAGTTGCCGAATCACTTTGCGTGCCGTTTCCTAACTGACCCTTATCGTTGCTTCCCCAGCAATAGATCTTACCGCCATCGGTTAAAGCGCAAGTATGATCCCCGTCATACTGCATAGGAGAACCGGATAAGGGATCGCGTCCTCCGCCGCCGACGGCAAGCGCAGTAATATTACCTTCCATCATTGATGTATCTACCGCTACGGCATACGGCTTGAAGTTGCCCATTGTGCCGTCCCCAAGTTGACCGTGTGTATTGTCGCCCCAACACATCACACTACCGTCTGTTTTTAACGCGCACACATGATTACCACGTTCACTAAAGATTTTATCTACGCCACTTAGCAAACTTCCATCTGCCACTCGAACTACAACGGCATGCGCCACACTACCCGTCGATTGGTTACCGAGCTGACCTTTTGTATTCCAACCCCAACATTTTACATTACCGCTATGAAGTAGTGCGCATGTAAAATCACCTCCGGTAACGATCTGTTTCACATCCGCCAAATCGCTACCATTTTCATCATGCACATAGGCTGCTGGTGCCGTTACATACATTGTTGTTGTATCATCCGTACCCAACTCCCCGTCGTTACTGCCGTTCCAAGCCCAACAGCGCACTTTTCCATTGTTCAATAGTGCACAGGTGTGATCCGAGCTACCTGCAGCGATCTGCCTGACATTGGTAAGCGCTTGATTTGTGCCGATATGATCAACCACAGTAAGCGCATAGGGAGAGAAAAGCTTTTTAAACTCGTTACTGTCATTCAATGCCGTTGCGGCACTGAAGTTTGCAGGATCAAGCCCTATGCCGAGTGCGCCGTCAAAGTTTTGCCCCCAGCACTTCACCGTACCGTCATTCAAAAGTGCACAGGCATGCCAACTGCCTGCCGCTATCTGTTTAACATTGGTCAATGGCGTATTGGCATCGACTTTTACCTCTACAGGATAAACGGAGAGGTTTTCATCCGTAAACGGAATAAAAGACTGCAATGCACTATCAACCCTTCCTCCAAGACTCTTTTCTAGCTTTCCGTCCCCGAGCTTTCCGCCCTCGTTGGAGCCCCAACACCACACATGTCCGCTATCCGATAGCGCACATGTATAGTAACGGCTTGCGGAGACCGAAACGATGTGCGACAAAGGAGTTTGTCCATCTTTAGTCACAGTAACCGGTGTTGCAGAGTCTACCTGCGTGCCGTTACCCAACTCACCATATCGGTTATCACCCCAACACTTAACCGTATGGTTGCCGGAACTGTCTTGAAGAACGGCGCAGCTATGGTGCCAGCCTGCAGAGATATCGATAATACGCGCTTGTGCCGGAGTTATTGGGGAATTATTGGGCGTATTACCGCCCCCTCCGGGCGCACCATTACCTCCATTGCTACTATTACCGCCCGAACCGTCACTGCTTCCGCCGCCTCCACCGCAAGCCGTTAACAAAAAGAGAGAGACGGCAAATGCAATCAATACTCTTACGAATGCATCGGTTTTTCTTTGCATCTTCACCCTCCTTATCATTAATATCGGTTATCTATATTATTAGTTTAAAGAAGGATTTCTTAAAAAATTATAAATCCGATGGAGGAGTTATCGACAAGTCAAGAAGAACAAAATGGTAAAGACTAAGGGGTTCCGCTACTGCATTTACCGCCGCCGCATTTGCCCGCTTCACATTTCATCTCAAAGGGCTTGAGGTCGCCTTCGATAGTTTTGCGCTTCTCGAAAGCGCCCTGCGTATAGAGATAGTAAGCAAAGAGTCCGCCAAGCAGTGCGATAAAGAGCAATGTAAAGAGTAGAAATCGTTTCATGCAAAGACTCTAATAGGAAAATTTATAGCCGCGTCTGCGTACCGTATGGATCACCTGAAAGCCCAAGATGCTCTTGAGACGCTTGCGAATCTGGTTGATCGCCACCTCAACGGTGTTATCGCTGACATACTCGGGCTCTTCCCAAAGCGCATTGATGATCTCGTCTTTGCTAAAGACGCGCTGCTTACGAAGTGCAAGATAAGCAAGGATATCGAAGGTTTTTCCATTAAGCGATACGATCTTCTCATCGTAGGCGATACGTTTGTTAGCGATGTCGATCACCAGCTTACCGATATCTACCTGCGTACCGAAAAGGTGTCGCATATTTGCCAAGACGCGTGCCGCGATCAGATCGGCATGCTCCCAATGATCGATCACCACATCGTCGATACCGAGACCAAAGAAAAACTTCTGCTCCGAAGGGTTTTTTGTCAAGATAATAATCTTGGTTTCGCTCTTTTTCTTTTTAACATCATTGACATAGCGCTCAAGCGAGAAACGCACACCCTCGTCTACGATGATCACCAGCTCGTAGTGCCTAAAGTCGGTAAAGTTTGTCGCGTCATAGAGATCTTTTGCATTATCGACGATGCAGATGAAGTAGCGATCCAGCTCTTTTTCAAGCTCCTTTACGAAGTCGTCAGCGAGTCCAACGGTAAGTATTCTCATTCCCTTACGATCCTGAAGCCAAGTAGTCAAAACTTAAAGTTTTGCCGATATTTTAAAAATAATGACCTATTTATAGCAAAAGCAAGCTTATTTAAAAATAAATCTATAGTGATTGCAATGATGCGTGATATTTGATTATGGCAACGAAAACTTTAAGGTAGCGACTGGGCCCTATGCCTTGACTCCCGCAGCCTTACATATTATAACTTCGGGAAATTCTGTAGGGTTAAGTTTTTTATTTGCCAAAAAGTCACTTAAGTGTTCGTGATTAAAATTGGCATTACTTTGCATTCCTTCTATGCAGAAATCTATAAATTCTCTAAATTCAATTAAGCTATCTATATTATTAACCAATAAAGATACTTCTGTCAACTCCACTAATTCATCATTCAAATTACTATATATTTTCATATTTTTCCTTCTTTACAAATAGCTTAAATCCTCGCCATTGGGACCAATCAAACCTTTTTGATACAGGTCTATTTGGTGTTCTGTAAGAGGAAGCATCCACTGTAGTGCCTTTAGATCAAACCCTTTTTTCTTTAAAAAATCAATAAGTTTTTTGTTTTTTATTTTCGGTTTAGTTCCATGGCTTCCTGTCCCATCCTTGTTTATTACACAACTTTTTCCTTTTTTTGGATACATGTGAGCATGTTTTTGCTGCCCTGGAACATGTGGGTTATCAATTCTAACCTTAATTGTTGTTCCAGGAACAACTGTTGTGATGCCTGAACTTGCCAACCCCCATGGATCCACCAAATCCGCCGGATCATTTAGCACATACCCATACAGATTCGAGTCCCCACCGGCAAACCCGATCGGATCCTTTGCCGTCCACTTGCCGGTAAAGGCATCATATTCACGATACCCGAAGTGCGTCAGCTTCGTGTCCGGGTCGTAGAGTCCTCCGGCAAAGCCAAACGGTACTTTGAAACTCGGGTTGCTATCACTGAGTATATTACCGTATG
>JALWQQ010000009.1 GCA_027083075.1 Campylobacteraceae bacterium | reverse complement strand
CGCCTCATCAACACCTTCGCCCTTTGCTTTCTTGTACGCCTCGATCGCCTTGTCGTATGCGCCGCTTTTGTAGTAGGCATTGCCGAGATCGTAATACTTTTGATGCGTCTGCTTCGGTATTTTGGCAAAGAGTGCAGCGCTCTTTTTAAACTGTTTTGCCGCATACGCCTCTTTGGCGGCTTCTATCGTTCTAAAGTCCGTCATGCCCGCATTGGCTATGACAGATATCAAAAGAGTGACGATCGACAATCCGATCAAAGAGATACGTTTCATTACACTCTCTCCTTACGATCTCTTGCGCGCATCGGTTTGGGCAAAGAGCTCAGCCCGATAAGCAAAAGTAGCAAACCGAACGCCAACGGATAGTAGAAGTATTCGATGCGCTGCTTGACCTTCACTTCGTCACGCACTTTGGCTTTGTATTTGGCATGGATCGTCGTCGCCAAGCTTTTCATATCTTTATCTCCCGTACCGGCTACAACATACGCGCCCCCTAAGGCTTCGGCAAGCTTACCCAAGTCGTCGTTACGCTTGGTGATGGCGATCTTGCCTTGATACTCCATCGGTTTACCGTTGGCATTGAGCACGGGGGCACCGCGGCTGCTACCGACAAGCACGACATAGAGGTCGATTCCCTCCTCTTTAAGGATGCGCTTCAATCCCGCGATCGCCTCCTTGTCGCCGCCGTCTGTAAAGAGTACCAAAATCTTCGGTTTTTTCTCTTTCAGGCGCTCTGCCGCCAAACGCCCCATCGCGTCAAAGTCGGTAGAGCCCATCGAGATGTAGCTATCGTCCACGCCGTCGACCAAAAGCTTCAAGCTCTCCTTATCTGCCGTGAAGGGCGCCAAGACAAACGCATTGTAGGCAAAGGCGATCGCGCCGATCTCATCGGTCGGCATCGCATCGAAAAACTGCATCATCTTCTTTTTGGCAAATGCCAAACGGTTGGGGTAGGCGTCGCGACTTCGCATCGATCCCGAGATATCGAGCGCCACCAGTACCGGCAAACCTTCGACCTTCACTGTCGTCTCGCCGATCTCTTTAACCGGACGTGCCAAAGCGACGATCATCATAAAGATCGCCAGTAGCAGTACCGCCTTGCGTACTCGCGGCGGCAAGGCATCGTCTTCGACACGCAAACGGCGTAAGACTTCATCCGAAAAGATACGCGATAGACGCTCCTTGTTGGTGAGTATCAAAAAGGCAAAGAGCACAAAGGGGATCGTCATCGCCCAAAAGAGCTTTACATAGACAAAACTCATACGCGGCTCCGCAGAAAAAGATACGAAAGCAAAGCGATGATGGCGACGATAAGCGGATAGATATAGAGATAGGTGTGTCGCAGAATCTTCTTGGCCTTGATCTCACTCTTTTCAAGCCTGTCGATCTGTGCATAGACGCGCGCCAGATCATCGGCGTTGCGCGCCTCGAAGAGCATACCGCCACCCGCTTTGGCAAGCGCATCGAGATAGGCGGCATTGTAGTCGCCGGGTCTGCCGATGCCGATGGTGTAGAGTTTCACCTCCTTGCTGCTTTGCTTGACGAGCTTTCGCACATCGTCAAAGCCGATGCGGCTCATATTGTCTATCCCGTCGGTCAACAAGATGACCACCTTGCTCTTCGCATCGCTTTTATCAAGCAGGCGATACGCCTGCACCAAGGCATCGTTGATCGCGGTACGCTTGCCTGCTACACCGAGGTGCTGCAGACGCACCACATCGCGCAAAAAGGATTTCTCAAAGGTCAGCGGCGAGGCGATAAAAGCGATATCGGCAAAGGTAACCAACCCGATGCGGTCATTGATGCGCTTCTTGACAAAATCCTCCACCACCGCTTTAACCACATCGAACTTCGTCTTGAGAAAGTCGTTGGGGTCAAAGCCGCGTTGACGCATCGAGTCGCTACTATCAAGTACCATCACGATATCGCGTCCCTTCTTTTTGCTTTCTCCCAAATCTTCAGTGATCACCGGAGATGCCAGCGCCGTGATCGCCATGACGATACCGAGCCACTTTAAGAGGTTTGCCCACGAGCGGCGCGCTACCGAAGATGCCATTAGCTCGCTCAGATGCGGGAAAAAGATGGCAAGCGAACGCTCCTTGCATTTGTAAGCGCACAAAACAAAGAGCAAAATGAGCGCAAAGACCCACGGATACTCGAAACTAAATCGACTCATCGCACACCTGCACATAGAGATCGAACATCCGTTTGGTCTCCTCGTCAACCGGATCGACCTCTTTTTTGTACTTGTAGCGTTGCAAGAGCGCCTCAAGTTGTGAAAAAAGCTCTTTTCGGCGCGTGTCTGTTGCCAAGAGTCTGCCGTATTTCGTTGCCGCATACGCCGAAGCTTTGCTATCGCGCCAATCGATCGCCTTGAGCGCTTCGAGATAATGCTTGGCAAGATTCTCTTTGCGTAGTCGCCACAGGTAAAGTCCGACAAGATAGAGCAGTGCGACAAGCAGCAGCACGCCCAAGGCGATCAGTCCGTAGTAGATATAGTAGCTACTATCGGGGATCTCGACCAGCGGTTTGATATCTCTGAGTTTCTCTTGCATCCTCGTTTCCTTATCGCATCGCTTTTGCCAGTTTTACAGCGGCGTCTTCGTGGGTATAGACCTTAGCAAAGCGTGCACCTGTACGGCGTAAGTGTTTATAGAGCCTTTCGTCGTTTTTGCGCAACGCAGCGCGGTAGCGCTTCAGTGCCGCCTCGTCGACACTCCCTTCGACACCGCGTCCGTTTTCAGGATCGACCAAGCGAAGATAGCCGAGCTCTCCGGGCTCCTCCTCGAAGCGATCGCGCACGATGACGGCAAAGAGATCGTGTTTTTTTGCCAGATACTTTAGATCGATCTCGCCGACGAAATCGGATACGATAAAAAGCAGCGCCTTTTTACGAAGCCGCTTACGCAAAAACGCTTCCATCGCCGCAAAGTCGTTGCGCTTGCCGATCGGCGAGAAAGAGAGGATCGACGCAACACTATCGTAAACGCCGTAGAGCTTCTTTGTCGGCTTTACGATCTCGTAGCTCTCGTCTGCAAAGAGATAATGGCTAAAGAGATCGCTGTTTTTCGTTGCACTAAAGCCTATCGTCGCCACCGCCTCCGCCGCCGTTTCACTCTTTTGACGTACCGTACCGAAATACATCGAACCCCCAAGCATCGTCACGACCACGACATTGAGTTCCCGCTCTTCGCGATATACCTTCACATAGGGCTTACCGAGCTTCGCCGTGGTTTTCCAATCGATCTTACGTACATCATCGCCGTAAAGATATTCGCGAAGCTCGGTAAACTCAAATCCCTCCCCCTCGAAAAGCGATGCATTGTTGCCAAGCATATCGCCGTAGACCTGCTTACGCGTCTTAAGCAAAATGCGTTTTGCCTTGCTCTTATCAGAGGGTAGAGGGTAGAGGGTAGAGGGTAGATCGCTTTTCATATGAACCTCGTTAAAATCAAACCATATCCTGCCACTCTTCTCTCTTCGCTCATTATGCTTTGGCTCCTCATTCCTCATTCCTAAATTTCTAATTTCTAATTTCTAATTTTCACGGAATTGGCACCGCCTCAAGTACCTTCTCGACGATCATATCGCTACTTATCTCTTCCGCCATCGCCTCGTAGCTTAAGATAATACGGTGTCGCAAGACCTCTTTGGCGATATAGGCGATCTCGACGGGCGTTACATGATCCATCCCTTTCATGTAGGCGATCGCGCGCGCCGCTTTATACATGTCGATGCTGGCACGCGGACTGGCGCCGTACTCGATATAGGGTTTAAGTTCCTCCAAGCCGTATGCCTCGGGCTCTCTGGTAGCGAAAACGAGATCGATCACATACTTTTCGATCTCCTCGTCCATATGTACCGCCATCGCTTCGTTGCGGATCGTCTCTATCTCCGCCTTTCCCGCAACCTGCTTGATCTCTCCAAAGGCGTTGTTTGCCACCCTTCTGGTGATCTCAAGCTCCTCCTCTTTGGTGTTGTAGCCTACTACGACCTTCATCATAAAGCGGTCGAGCTGCGCCTCGGGAAGCTCGTAAGCACCCTCTTGCTCTACCGGGTTCTGCGTCGCCATAACCAAAAAGGGTGTATCGATCTTAAAGGTCTCGTCGCCGATAGTCACTTGACGCTCCTGCATCACCTCAAGCAGTGCCGACTGTACCTTGGCGGGCGCACGGTTGATCTCGTCGGCAAGCAGCAGATTGGTAAAGACGGGGCCGTGTTTGATCTTGAAGCTGTTGGTACTTGGATCGTAGATCTCCGTTCCGATGATGTCACCGGGCAAAAGATCGGGGGTAAACTGCACGCGTTTAAATGCCAAGCCAAGTGCCTTGGCAAGCGCATTAACCGTCGTTGTCTTTGCCAATCCGGGCACCCCCTCGAGCAGGATGTGCCCGCGGCAAAGCAGACCTGCCAAAAGCCCCTCGATCATCTTCTCTTGACCGACCACTACCTTGGCGATCTCGCTCTTGATATCTTCTACGATGCGACTCAATGAAGACTCCTTGCAAAATAGTGCAAAGAGTATAAGGCAATGGAGTTAACGGGAGTTAAACCTATTCACCGAAAAAAGAGTATCACACTTCGGGCTTAATGAGGTAACCGACTCGAGAGTGCGAAACGATGGGAAAGTCCGGAAACTGTTTGCGAAGCATGTAAACTAGTGTGCGCAAAGCCGAAGAGGCGATCGGTTCATCCCCCCAGATCTCAAAGTTGAGCTGATCGTAACTGACGGTTGTGCCGAGATTGTTGCAAAGCGCGTCTATCAATATGCTTATCTTAGGGTTGAGTTGTACGGGTTCATCATCGACATAGAGTTGCTTCAATGTCTTGGAGTATTTGTAGCGTGGCGAAAGAATCGCCAACTCATCATTATCGGTCGAACTCTCTTTTTGAGACACCTGAGCAAGAAACTGATTGTAGGCTACTTTCAATACCGCTTCGACGTTTTTGGCGGAAAAGGGTTTGGGAACAAAACCGTAAGGAGCAAGATCCAAGACCTCCTGCATCGTATCTTCATCGCTATGCGCCGTGATAAAGATGATCGGTACCTTACGCTTTTGCAAAAGCTCCCCGGCAAGCTGGATACCGTCCATCGGTCCTTCCAGGTTGATATCCATCAAAACCATGTCGAAATCGCGTTTCGAAAATGCGGCGCGTGCATCCTTTCCCGTGATATACCCTTCGATATCGTTAATTCCCAAATATCGCAATATATCCTCAAGATGGCGCTGTGTGATCATCTCATCTTCAACGATCATGACCGATTGGGGTAACTGCATGACTACACTCCTTCCTAAGCATGTGGACAATCAAAGATCACTTGGATCCGCATACCGTTATCAGACATAAAACTCATTCGACCATGAGGTAACGAATTGCTCAAATCCTTTATGAGTCTGAGACCAAGAGAGTTGAACTCTTTATGATGGTTAAAGCCCCTGCCGTAATCTCTAATCTCCAAAATACAGTCTCGACCCAAATGTTTTAATGCAACATCGATCCTTTCTCGTCCCGCATCGTACGCATGCTCAATCGCATTACTAACGCCTTCGTTGACGATAAGCCCGATACTCATAGCGTGTTTAAGGCTCATCTTTATAGGGTCGATATCGCTAATGATCGTATGTTGTGTTAAATGTTGTAGGTTGCTCAAGACTTCACCGAGATACTTCCTCATATCGATACGATCCCTGCTGCTTGTGCCGGTGCGATAAAGATTTTCGTGTACATAGCTCATCGTTTTGATGCGATCGATATAGGTCTGAAAAAGGCGTTTATAGGAGGGATCTTGAGAACGCAATAATTGACTTTCAAGTAGGCTAATGATAACCTGCATATTGTTTTTAGTGCGATGATGCACCTCTTTGAAGAGTAGTTTGCTATTTTTATGTGCATAATCGAGTCTCTCATCAAGAAACTCACGTTCGTCGACAACCCAAAACCAAATCAAAGAGAGTACCGCAATACCTGCGCCGAAAGTTGCCAAAAGATGACTCTTGAAGTGCGTATGTGCAATGCCGAAATGATCCAGTGCAATAGTAACTAACAGAAGTAACTCGATAATGATACTCCAAATGATTCCCGCTTTTTTACCTATCAATATAAAGGAGGGCATTGTGAGCAAAGGGAGTAAAAAGAGCACGAACAACATATTGTAATCGTCAAGATAGAGCACAGAAAAAACATATCCCGTCATCAATGCAGTATAAAGATGCCCGAAGATAACATGTTCCATCGCGGGAACAAAGAGATACAGCACAAAAGAGATAAACCCCAACACTATCTCGACAAGCGGCAATATCCTAAATTCGTACGACACACTGAAAAATGCACCCGACATAAAATACACCCCTGTCGCGATTGCCATGATCTCGGCTATCCTCTCGCGAATATCGGCTCTGGTAGCCAATAACGAGTGATCGGGTTTGAAAAATTTATAGAATGAATGCAGCAACTCTTTTTCCGCCCATTTTATTTATCGGCGACTATTGTATCACAAATCTTTCAAAAAAGAGAATGCGCAAGCGATGATATCCTCGTCGTCTTTGCTCTCGGCTTGCAAGATCGTGCGCGCTTTGCTCTCGTCACGGTATTCGACAAAGAGGCGTTCGCCGTACGAAGAGAGCTTTTTAATGCCCTTGTGTTTTGCCGTTGCCTTGATCGCCATCGCATCGACAAAGCGGCGTGTGACACTATCGAGTTTTCCGAAGCGATCTTCCATCTCGGCGGCGACCTCGTAAACCTCCGCGGCACTCTCGCACTGTGCCAAGCGACGATAGAGCTCCAGTCGCAAACGCTCTTGCGGCACCGTCTCTTCTGAGATATACGCGGCGATCTGCAGCGCCACCTCGGTCTGTTGCGACGCCTCTTTCTCTTTGCCGCTAAGTTCGCGTATCGCATCTTCAAGCATTCGCAAGTAAAGACCGTAGCCGATCTGCTTGATGTGTCCGCTTTGCGCTTCGCCGATGAGGTTACCACCGCCGCGGATCTCCAGATCGTGAAACGCCAGCACCGCGCCGCTACCGAGTTCACTGTGACTCTCGAGCGCCAAGAGTCTGCGTTTGGCGTTGTCGGTGATCTTGTCGCGATCGGCGATAAGAAAGTAGCAATACCCCTCTTTGCCGCCGCGCCCCACCCGTCCGCGCAATTGGTGCAAGTCGGCGATGCCAAATCTGTCAGCACCGTCGACGATCATCGTATTGGCGCCGGGCAGATGCAAGCCCGATTCGACGATCGAGGTGCTAAGCAGCAGATCGTATGCGCCCGCTTCGAACTTGAGCATCTCCTCCTCGCTCTCTTTGGCGTCGATATGCGAATGCAGCACCGTAATGCGCAGATCGGGGATGAGCTCCAGCAGCGCCGCCTTTTTCTCCTCGATGCCCGCGATGCGATTGTGGACATAAAAGATCTGTCCGCCGCGCCTGCGTTCGCGTAAAATCGCCTCTTTGACGATCTTGGGATCATAGTTTTTCACAAAGGTACGGATACCCACGCGCGCTTCGGGCGGCGTGAGGATCTCGCTGAAACTCTTGATGTGACTCAGCGCCATATTGAGCGAGCGGGGGATCGGTGTCGCCGACATACTAAGAAGATGCACGTCGATACTAAGCGCCTTGAGCGCCTCTTTTTGCTTGACGCCAAACTTGTGCTCTTCGTCGATTACCACCAACCCCAAGCGTTTGGGCTTGAGCTTGAGCAGCGCATGCGTACCGACCACCACGTCGATCGTCCCTTCGCCGAAGCCCTCAGCAATCGCCCTCTTCTCCTTGGGCGTCGTGAAGCGATCGAGTTTGGCGACCTTGATATCCCACTGTGCAAAGCGCGCCTTAAGGCTCTTGAAGTGCTGGGCGCTCAGTAGCGTCGTCGGTGCGATCATCATCGCCTGATAGCCGTTGCGCACCGCGACAAAGATCGCATTCATCGCCACTTCGGTTTTGCCGAAGCCCACATCGGCACTGAGCAACCTATCCATCATCCGCCCGCTTTGCATATCGGCAAGCACCTCGTAGATCGCCTTTTCCTGATCTTCGGTATGCATAAAACCCGCCTGCGCCATAAAGAGCCGATGCTCGGCGCCGATCGTAGCGGCGCGTTCTCTCGCTTCGGCGTCGCGTACTCCCTCTTCGTTACTATAGAGCACGATCCCTTTTTTCAGATGGCGCTCGGCGGAGAGGTTGATGATCTGCGAAGCGATCGCAAAGAGCTTGTCTCGCACCTTGCCCTTGAGTCGCTTGAAGCTTGCTTTACCCAGTTTATCGAGTGCGGGAAGCGTACCGCTATCGGCAATGTAGCGATCGAGTACCTCGAGGCTGCTCACAGGCACGCTGAGTAGATCGCCGCCTTGGTATTCGATCGTGACAAACTCGCTTGTAGCGCCCAAAACCTCTTTGCGCTCGATCCCTTTAAAGATCCCCACCCCATGGTTTTCATGCACTACATACTCGCCGACTTTCAGCTCGTCCAACACCAAAGAGGGTTTTTTGACCCGTTTGCGTTTGGCGGGCTTGTTGAGCGAAAGGATCAACCGCGCTTTGCCGATCAGATTGACGATCGCATCGCTGTAGAGGATCTCTTTCTCCCCGTCAAGCGGGATATCGGAAGCGCGAATGACGCTTTCGTTGCGCGCAATGATCGTCAGTCGCTTCTGCTTGTGCGCCTCGATCAGCTTCGCCGCATCGACCGCCTCGATATCGCGATAGTGTTGTGCCTCGGGCAGCACCGGAAGCGTAAAGGCTTTGCGCGGTACGAGAGGCGTGTCGTTGTCGTAAATCTCGCGTAGCACCTCATCGTGATTTTTGGCATGGATCGCTCCGTAGCGCTCAAGCGCCGCATAGCCCGCCTCTTCAAGATGCCAGAGTCCCAGCGATGCGATATCTTTGACAAAGGCGTCGTAGTCGCTTGCTTCGCAACGCGCCGCAAGCGCTTCGTAGCTCTTTTTATCAAGCGCCAAAAAGGCGGGTTTGATCGCAACGCTTTCAAGCTCTTCGTCGTGCCGCTTTTGGCTGTCGGGATCGAAAGTAACGATCTGCTCTATCTCGGTATCGAATAGCGATAGACGATAGGGTAGCGTCGCGCCGCGAGGAAAGATGTCGATAATGTCGCCGCGAAACGACATCTCCCCGTGCGCCGTGACTACATCGACGGGCGCATAACCCCATCGGTAAAGCCTCTCTTGCAGCGCCTTCGGGTCGATCTCTTCGCCAAACTCAAGTCTCAAGCGGTCAAAAAAACGCGCTTCGGGAAACGGTAGCAGCAGTGTACGTAGCGGCGCTGCCATATAGGCGCGTTTGCCTTGCGCCTTCACTTCATAAAAACGCTCCAACGCCTCCAGCAACTCGCCGATCTCTTCGGCATAAGGACGCAGATCCTCTCCGCGCACTACACGCATATCGGGCAGTACACAGACCGTAATGCCAAGTACCTTG
>JALWQQ010000008.1 GCA_027083075.1 Campylobacteraceae bacterium | reverse complement strand
GTACCATGGCTTTCCTTCCGCTTGACTCTAACCGAGGCTCTTTTCCAGCACTTTATCGATCAGTCCGTACTCGACCGCTTCGGTGGCCGACATAAAGTTGTCTCTGTCGGTATCTTGCTCGATCTGCTTGATCTTTTTGCCGGTCTTTTCCGCTAAGATCTTGTTGAGTGTATCTTTAAGACGCTTGATCTCTTCGGCTTGGATCAAGATGTCAGTTGCTTGCCCCTGCGCGCCGCCTAGAGGCTGATGGATCATGATGCGTGCGTTGGGCAGTGCATAGCGCTTGCCTTCGGTGCCCGACGCCAACAAAAACGCACCCATCGATGCCGCCTGACCGATGCAGATGGTGACGATGTCGGACTTGATGTAGTTCATCGTATCGAAGATAGAAAAACCGCTGGTAATCACTCCGCCCGGCGAGTTGATATAGAAGTAGATATCTTTGTCGGGATCTTGTGCCTCTAAAAAGAGCAGTTGCGCTACGATGGAGGAGGCGACCGCATCGTTGATCTCGCCGCTAAGCATGATAATACGATCTTTGAGTAGTCTCGAGTAGATGTCGTAACTGCGTTCACCGCGTCCCGTCTGCTCGACCACATAAGGAATATAGCTCATCGATATGCCTTTGTTTTGGATAGAGTGTTCATACGAAAATATACAGTAAAAAATTTAATGCAGCGTTAGAGGCGTGCTTTACGGCTTACGCTTCGTCGAGTTTGAGAAGCTTGCCGAAAAGCTTATCTTCGATCATGCCCATTTTGACGGCGGGAAGAAGATTTTGCTCTTGGTAGTACTTGATCACTTGTGCGGGCTCTTGTCCACTCATGATCGCTTCGTAGTAGAGCGCTTCGCTTACCTCTTGGTCACTTACACTTACATCCTCTTTTTGTGCAAGAAGATCGACGATGAAGGTCGCTTTCACACTGCGCTCCGCCTCTTCACGAAGCTCTTCGCGCATCGCTTTAATCTTCTCTTCATCCTCACGCAACGCCGTTAGCTCTTCTGCGCTCATTTGGCGCACTTTGGCACTGACTTGCGCGTCGATCTCCTGCTCGACGATATTGTGCGGTAGAGCAAAGTCGTACGCCTCCACCAACGCATCGATCAACTTGGGCTTGAGCTCGTCATGGTAGAGTTTGGAGAGCTTTTCACGCTCGATCTGCTCGGCGATCTTTGCTTTGAGATCCTCAAGTGTCGCCTCCTCTTTGCCGAGAAGCTTTTGCGCCAGCGCATCGTCGGCTTTGGCTTCGCCTTTTTGCTTGATCTCATGAAGCACGACATTGAACTTCGCCGCTTTACCGGCAAGGTTTTCCGCGGGATACTCCTCAGGGAAGGTTACTTCGATCTCTTTACTTTCACCGATCTTCATGCCGACAAGCTGCTCTTCAAAGCCCGGTATAAACTGCCCCGAACCGATGACGAGATTGAACTTCTCCGCTTTGCCACCCTCGAAAGCTTCTCCGTCGATAAAGCCTTCGAAGTCTATCGTCGCCCAATCGCCCTCTTTGAGCGCACGCTTGCGTTTCAACGGCTCATACTCGACATTTTGCTCGGCATACTCTTTAAGCTTGGCGTCGATCTCTTTTTGGCTCGCAGTCGGCTTTTTGTACTTGGGTACAAGCTTTTCATACCCTTCGATAGCGGGCTCGGGTCTGCTTGCCAACTCAAGCTCTACCTCGATCGCACCGCTCTCGTTCTTCTCGTAGCGCTTAAAAAGAGGCTGTCCGATCAGTTTCGCCGCATCGATACCCGCCTCTTTGACCGCCTCGTCAACCAACGCACCGAGCGCTTCGCTCTCCGCATCTTGGCGTAAACGCTCACCGTGAATCTTTTTGACCATCGCCAAAGGCACCTTGCCGGGTCTAAAACCGTCTACTTTGACATGTTTTTGCGCCTCTTTGGCAAGTTTGTCAAGCGCCTTTTCGATCGCCTCCGCGTCAATGGTGCCCTTTACAAGGGTATTGACATCGTCGAGCTTTTCCACTGTCGTTTTCACAACGCTCCTTTAGAGAATAAATCGTGTGATTTTACCCAAAGTTAACTAAAAGCGTCTATTTGACCCGTTTTCGATACAATAGACTTATGCAAAAAAAGAAGTTGCTCTTATTGGAAGATGATGCGCTGTTGCGTGAAAATCTCGAAGCGGAGTTGCGCGAAGAGGGGTACGAGGTCTTTGCTACGGGAGACTCGGAAGCGGTCATCGAAGCGACCTTCAATGCGCGCTTCGATGCCTATATCTTCGATATCAACGTCATCGGCGAAGACGGCATGACTCTACTCAAATCTTTGCGGGAAAGCGGCGACAAGACGCCTGCACTCTTTATCAGTGCCATGGTCGATACACCGACCGTAATCGAGGGATT
>JALWQQ010000007.1 GCA_027083075.1 Campylobacteraceae bacterium | reverse complement strand
CTCAAGTACTTTCTCTTCGTTCATCGAAGACTCCTGCTGATGTTTTTATAGATGTGCAAGTTATACCACCCTTATCTTAAAGCGTCTTTAAAATGATGACGGAGCGGGAAATTTAAGAGAAATTTTATCCGAATATAAGAAGTATTGAAGCATGGCATAGTATAATTCGTTACAATTTGATACACTCTAAAGGAAGGGCGTGAAGAGAGTCACCCTTGTTCTTCTTGCCGCAGGCGATGCGACACGTTTTGCGCTTCCCGTTAAAAAACAGTGGGTGCGGTGTAATGAAACACCTTTGTGGCAATTTGTCGCGGAGCGTTTCGAAACGTTTCACGACTTTGCACGCATCATTGTCGTCGGCGCTGAAGAGGAGCTAAGGCTGATGCGTTACTTTGCCGACTACGATTTTGTAGCGGGAGGCAAGACACGACAAGCCTCGCTTCAAAACGCCCTATGCCGCGTCGATACACCTTGGGTGCTGGTACACGATGTCGCGCGTCCCTGTCTCTCAAAAGAGGCGTTGCAACGCATTTTGCGCTTTGACGATGCATACGATGCCGTAGTGCCCGCACTTCAAGCCGTCGATACCGTCTACTACGACAACGCACCTCTCGACAGAAGCAAGATCCGCCTTATCCAAACCCCGCAACTGAGCCGCACAGCGATGCTTAAGCGCGCCCTACAAAGCGAAACGCTCTACAGTGACGAAAGTAGCGCTATCGCAGCAATAGGCGGAAAGATCGCCTTCGTCGAAGGTGACAAAGGGGCACTCAAGCTCACCTTTGCCGACGATCTGACACACGCAAACTGCCTTCCCGCCCCCTCGCAACGACCTCTCGTCGGGTACGGCATCGACACCCACGCCTTCGAGGTACACAAACCGATGAAGCTTTGTGGCGTGAGCATCGAGAGTGATGTCGGCTTTAAGGCGCATAGTGACGGTGATGTGGCGATCCACGCGCTGATCGATGCACTACTCGGCGCGGCAGGCATCGGTGACATCGGCGAATTTTTCCCCGACAGTGACGCAGCCTACAAGGGTATCGAGAGCACCGAACTTCTCAAAAGAACCGTTACGCTTCTGCGCACAATCGGTCTGCGCATCGGCAATGTCGATCTGACGATCGTCGCACAAAGCCCCAAGCTATCGCCTTACAAGCTACAGATGCGCAAAAACCTCGCTGCGTTTCTTGGCGTGCGTCCCTCGCTTGTCAACATCAAAGCAACCACCTCCGAAAAGCTTGGGTTTATCGGACGCAAAGAGGGTATCAGCGTACACGCCACGGCGCTACTGCAAGCGATCGACCCACAAAGCCTATCAAGGAATGACCATGAAGATTAACATCATCGAGAACGAACTCTATCTGGCACAAAGCATCGCAGGAAAACTTAACGAACACGGGTATGAAACCGAGATCTTTAGCGCCGTGGGCGAAGCGATGGAGTCGCACGCCGATGTGATCCTGCTCTCGACCAACCTGCCCGGTCAAAATATGGCACCGTTGATCGAAAAGCACAAAGAGAAGATCATCATCTTGATGGTCAGCTATATCAACAACGATACCGTCGGCGAACCCTTAAGGCTCGGCGCTAAAGACTATATCGTCAAACCCTTTATGATAGAAGAGCTACTGCGCAAGATCGAACACTATCGCGAATACCAGCAGCTCAAAGAGAGCAGCACCCTTTTTGAGCGCTACATCGACGAGCTTTTCAAAGAGATCAACTTAGAGCTTGAGGGTGAGAAGGTTTCGCCACCGCTGCTGATTGTAAGCAACTACAAGCGAGCCGCGGACAAGCTGGTCTTCGACTTTGGCAAAACCCACCGCAAAGTACCCTACCATATCAACCTCGAGCACAAAGGATGGCAAGAGGAGATCGCCGCGACACCGCCGCATCTACTGCTCTATCTTTACAACCTTCAGTCGCTCAAAAAGAGTGAGCGTGAAAAGCTCTACAACATGCTTGACGGCAGACTCTTCTTTCTGCACACAAATAGCGAAACGGAAGCGCCGTTCAAATCCTTAGAGATCAAGAGCGATGCAAAGCTCTATGACCAAAACGAGATACTCACCATCGACGACTATGTCAAATATATCGTCAACACCTACCAATACAAATACCCCGATACGGAACTCAGCAAAAAACTCGGCATCTCGCGCAAAAGCTTGTGGGAGAAAAGGAAAAAATTTGGACTCTTCAAAAAACGCTAAACAGCTCCGCATCGACCAAGAGGCGCTCTCATCGTTGGCGCTGGTGCAGGCAGGTCTGCTACACCCTGTTACGCGCCTGATGAATCGCAAAGAGGCGGAAGAGACTGACAAAAGCAAGCGCTACAAAGGCGTACCCTTCCCCTTCTCCTTCATCCTTGCGCCG
>JALWQQ010000006.1 GCA_027083075.1 Campylobacteraceae bacterium | reverse complement strand
TATTAAAGAAAGGTTAACAAGCACGCCTTATAATGCTCAAAAAGAAGGAGTCGCCATGGTCAATGTCTTGATGATAGAAGACGATCCGGAGTTTGCGGAGTTGCTTGCGGAGTATCTGGCGCAGTTTGACATCAAAGTAACCAACTACGAGGATCCCTTTTTGGGTCTGAGTGCAGGGGTCAAGAAGTTCGATCTGGTCATCTTGGATCTTACGCTTCCGGGCATGGATGGTCTTGAGGTGTGCGAAGAGCTGGTGCGCAAATACGACATTCCCGTCATTATCTCTTCGGCGCGTAGCGACATCAACGACAAGGTGCAAAGTTTTGAATTGGGAGCGTACGACTATCTGCCGAAACCTTACGACCCAAAAGAGATGTATGCGCGCATCATGGCGATCTTGAAGCGGGCGGGCAACAAAGCCAAAGAGGGCACAAAAAGCGGAAGCGACTTCGAGATCAGGGGCGATACGGTCTACTTTCACGGCAAGGCGCTGGCGCTCACTCCCGCCGAGTTCGAAGTGCTCTCCTTGCTGGTCAAAAACCAAGGCATCACGCAGTCGCGCGAACAGATCATCAACTCTTCGCAGACAATGAGTATCGACTCTCAGGGCAAAAGCCTCGATGTGATCGTCTCGAAGATCCGCTCGAAACTGAGCGCTATTGAAGCCGAAGGTAACAAGCGCATCCAAGCGGTACGCGGCGTGGGGTATAAGCTTGTTTAAGCGCTTTCGCTCTCTTCGTAGCAAAATCAATCTTATCTTTGCCGTTGCCTTTATCTTTCTTTCGATCATCTTTGTCGGTTCGTTACGCTATGAAAAGTTGCGCTTCGAAAACAACAACGAGATGCACGAGCGTCTTGTGGCGCACTATCTCTACAACTACTATCTTATCTACGGCAAGATAGACGAGGCCTATCTCGAGTCGCAAAACTTCTCACTGATCAAGGACAAAGCTCGCATCGTTCAAATAGAGCGTTTTTTCAAAGAGAAGGGCAAATATAAGCGTTATGCGGTAGATACCTATAGGCTACAACGGGTTATGCTGATCAACAACGACCGCTTTAAACTCTTTTTAGAGAACAAAAACAAGCCGAAGTTTCCCGTCAAGCAGACCCTCATCTTTTCGATCGTCTTTGCTATGCTACTGCTGCTCTACCTCTGGGTGCTTCGCAGTCTTAAGCCGCTTGAAGAGCTCAAAGAGAAGATCAAGACCTTTTCGGAGGGCAACCTTGAGATCGACTGCGCCAGCGACAAGGGTGACGAGATCGCCGAGGTGGCAAACGAATTTGACCGTGCGGTGCGAATGATCCGCGAACTACTCAATGCCAGACACCTCTTTTTGCGCGCGATCATGCATGAGCTCAAAACCCCGATCGCCAAAGGCAGATTACTGAGCGAAATGATCTCGGACGAAACACGCAAAGAGCGTATGCATCGTATCTTCGAGAGACTCAATCTACTCATCGACGAGTTTGCCAAGATAGAAAAGATCACTGCCAAAAACTTCACGCTCACGCCTAAGCCCTACAAGATGAGCGATCTGGTAGAGGCAAGCATCGATCTACTGCTTCTTGAAGATGCAAAACGGTACATCGAGACCGTGATCGCCAAAGACTATATCGTGCATGTCGATTTCGAACTCTTTACACTAACACTTAAAAACCTCATCGATAACGCCATCAAGTACGCCCACGACAAACGTGCCATTATTCGCATCGATACCGACACTATAAGCATCATCAACAAATCCGACAAACTTCCCAAACCCTTGTCGCACTACTTCGAGCCCTTTCACAGCTCTACAGGCGGACTTGGCTTAGGACTCTACATCGTCAAAAGCATCTTGGATATCCATGCGATGACACTGTACTATCGCCACGAGGGAGGAGAAAATATCTTTACGATAAGCGGTGAGACTACGCACCGATTACATCGGAGAGCATAAAGGCAAGCTCAAGCGCCTGCGACGCGTTGAGTATTGGGTCGCATTGCGTTTGCGACGACTCTGTGGTACAAATCCGTATAGATAGCTTAAACCATATCCAATGGGCTCACAACTCATGCTTTGTTCATCTCTGCAACTACACGAGTGTAGACCATCGTGGTTTCTACCGATTTGTGACCGAGCAACCCCTGAATGCTCCGTAGATCAATGCCGCTTTGCAACAGATGGGTAGCGTAAGGGTGTCGGAAATAGTGTTTGGGTGTATCTTTTTTCGGATGATATCAAGTAATTTTTTCTTTGGTTGTTACACCCTTTCCTCCAAACAATAAAAGGACAAAGTGTCTGTTTATCTCTGTCAAATTGTAGAAGATTTTGTTGGAAAATATAAAAAGAAGCAAAACTAGTGAACAACGGTTGCTTTAGCAAAGTTTCCTGAAAATTTC
>JALWQQ010000005.1 GCA_027083075.1 Campylobacteraceae bacterium | reverse complement strand
GTTCTAAAGCGATCGGAGTTATCTCTACCGGACAGCTGCTGACCGAAGAGTTTTATACATTGGGAAAATTTGTCCAATTGGGGCTTGGCACCAACAACTACGACGGCAACACCACCCTCTGTATGGCTTCGGCGGTTTCAGGCTATAAGCAATCATTGGGATCGGACGGCCCGGTAGGATCGTATGAGGATTTTGAAGTAGCCGATCTGATCGTCTTGGTGGGTGCCAATATCGCCGACAACCACCCCATCCTCATGCTTCATTTGGCAAAAAATCCGAACAAAAAGGTGGTCGTCATCGATCCGCGCCGCACCAAAACCTCCCAAATCGCCGATCTCTATCTACCGATCAAGCCGCGCACCGACCTGGCGCTCTTTAACGGTATCGCTTATATCCTAATCGAGCAAGGGTGGATCGACGAAGCCTATATCAAAGCGCATGTCAATGGCTTCAAGGAGCTCAAAAAGCATCTGCAAGCCTATCCGCCCCAAGAGGTGGCGCACATTACCGGTATCGATGTCAAAACCCTCTATGAGCTTGCACGCCTTTATGCTGCCAACGAAAAGGTCACCACCGCATGGACGATGGGGGTCAACCAATCGGCGCTCGGCACCCATACCGTAAGCACTATCATCAACCTCCATCTGCTTACCGGCAAGATCGGCAAACCGGGCTGCGGCCCCTTTAGCATCACGGGTCAATGTAACGCCATGGGGACACGCGAAAGCGGCTTTACCTCTTCGCTGCCGGGCTATCGCCCCTTTGGGGATGAAGCGGCCGCCAAGGAGTATGCCGAGATCGTAAATGTTCCGATCGAAAAGATCCCGACGACAAGGGGCTATAAGTATGCCGAGATCATCGAAGCGATCGATCGCGGCGAGATCAAAGCGCTTTGGGTCGTCGCCACCAACCCCTTTGTGAGCTTTGTCGATCAAAACCGACTGCGAAAGATCCTCTCCAAACTCGAACTACTGGTGGTGCAAGATGCCTTTATGAGCGACACTGCCGAGGTGGCCGACGTCATCTTTGCCGCCGCAACCTGGGGCGAAAAAGAGGGCACCTACACCAACAGCGAGCGCCGCATCAACCGCGCCAACAAAGCGGTCGAGCCCTACGGTAACAGCAAAAGCGATTTTGAGATCGTCTTGGAGTTTTCGCGCTACTTCGACGGCGTTTACGAGATGCTCTTCGAGGGCTGGCATTCGCCCGAAGATGCTTTCGAAGAGTGGAAGAGGGTTAGCAAAGGGCAACTCTGTGACTACTCGGGTGTCAGCTACGCACTTTTGGAACAAGAGGGCGGCATTCAGTGGCCCTGTAACGATCGCTTTCCTAAAGGCGCCAAACGGCTCTATGGTGAGAATATCCCCTTTCGCACCCCCGACGGCAGAGCCAACCTCATCTGCGCCGACTGGATACCGATGAAGGAGGCGATCAGCGAAGCCTTTCCGATCATTCTCAACACCGGACGCACCGTCGAACAGTGGCATACACGCACCAAAACCGCCCATATCGACATCCTCAACGACCTTGTGCCCGAAGCATGGGTCGAGATCAACCCCTTAGATGCCGAGGCACTGCAGGTGCGTAGCGGTGATCGTATCGCTCTAAGCTCTGCGCGCGGCAAGGTGACGGATGTGATCGTCAAAGTGACACAAACCGTACAGCCGGGCACGGTCTTTGTGCCCTTTCACTACAACACACAGCTGATCAACAGACTCACACAAGCCGAATTTGACCCTATCTCAGGCGAACCCAACTACAAACAAACGGCGATTCAGCTGCACTCAAGCAAGGTACCCGAGGGGATCAAACTCAAACGTGAGGCGATCCAAGGGGCGCTGAATAAACCGAGACTTGAAACAGAGATGACCAAAGCAACCGAAACAACAAAGGACAATGCATGAGACGCCATACGCTGCCCATCGTACTGCACAACCCGAAGATCTTGCTCATCGGCGGCGGTGATGTGGCGCTACAAAAAGCGCGCGTTATGGCACGCAACAGCATCGCTTTCGATCTGATCACACTTGCTTGCAATAGTGAGATCGCACGCTTGGCAGAGCGCGTACAACTGCGTGAAATAGAGGCAAAAGATTGTCGCCACTATCGCATTATTATCGATGCTACCGGCAATGAAGCGGTGCACCGAATGCTGATCGCACAGCGCAACCAAGAGGGATTTTTGCTCAATGTCGTCGATCTGCCCGATCTTTGCGACTTTTTCTTTGCGGCATTGATCGAACGCGGTCCGATCAAGATCGCCGTCAGTAGCAGCGGCGCCTCCCCGGCCATCGCCCAAACGATCCGTGACAAGATCGTGCGCATGTTGCCGAGTGCATTGGGCGAACTTGCCGACAAAACCCTCAAAGAGCGTCTACGCGGTATCATTCGCCCCGAG
>JALWQQ010000004.1 GCA_027083075.1 Campylobacteraceae bacterium | reverse complement strand
GTTTTTGGGAGGCGGAGTTTAAACGCATCGTTTCCATGCAGATGCGCCGGATCGGCGCTTACTATTTTCACGGTGCGATCAAGATTGCGCTTCGTATCGGCGACTTTGTCGAGCAAAAACCCTATACCTTTTCGCTCTTTGCTCTTGAAGAGGCACAAAAACAGCGAGCGATCACCGAGACGCTTTGTCGCTTGCGCGAACGCTACGGCCCCGATATCGTCAAGTCCGCCGCAGAGCTTTAGCGTATCTCAAGGAGATGCTTAGTGGAGATATCGTCGTAGGGTTTGTTGAGTGTATAGAAGGCGTTATAGCTCTCAAGTACGCGCTTAAAGTCCGCGCTTTTGGCACTTTGCTCTTCGAGCACTTCTGCCAAGGCGTCATGCGCCGCTTTGTAGAAGGTTTCGGGAAAGTCACAAATCTCGACGCTTTTGGGCATCTCGCGAAGCGCCTTGGCATTTTCATAGCGAAACTCTTGAAGCATCGTTGCGGTCATCTCTTCGGCGGCAGCAGTGATAATGGCACGATGCTCCTCGGAGAGCTTCTCCCAGCGCTTTTTGTTAAAAGTAAGCTCCAAGATAGAGCCCGGTTCGTGCCACCCTTTGTAGTAGTAAGGCGCAGCCTTATAAAAGCCCATCATCTTATCGAGCGCAGGACCAACCCATTCGGTTGCGTCGATCGTGCCGCGTTCCAATGCCGTATAGATCTCGCCGGCGGGTAGCAGAACAGGGTTAACTCCAAGCTTTTTCATCACTTCGCCGCCCAAGCCCGGAATACGCATCTTGAGTCCCTTGAGATCTTCCAAGCGCGTTATCTTTTTTTTGAACCAGCCGCCCATTTGCGGACCCGTCGTGCCGCCCACCAGCGGGTAGAGGTTAAACTTGCCGTAGAGTTCACGCCAGAGCGCATACCCACCGCCAAATTTAAACCATGTCAGCATCTCTTCACTCAAAAAGCCCAGTGGCATCCCGCCGAAGATACTAAAGGCGGGGTTTTTGCCCTTCCAGTAGTAAACGCCCGAGTGAAACGCGTCGATCTGCGCGGCGGAGCAGGCATCAAAGACCTGCAGAGCGGGTACTAAGATATTTTTGGCATAGACGCTGATCTTGAGCGATCCGCCACTGAGTGCTTCGCAGCGTTTCGCAAAACGATCGACCCCCGTACCCATAATGGGAAAGTGCGCCGGCCATGAAGTGGCAAGCTTAAGCGTCTCTACACGCCCGCGATTGATCATCGCGCCACTGACGGCATCTTGCTCTTTGGGGCGATGACACGCTGAGAGTGCTAAGGCGCCTGTAGCTACCGCCGTACCTTTGAGAAATGCCCTGCGTTTCATTATGACCCCCCTTCAAAAAGCGAATAGTCCGCTTTTAGTTTACCGAGTATTTGCTTTTCACCATGATAGATAAAGGCGTAGTTGAAGTGTGTTCGCTTTAGTATCTCGCGCACCGACGCCCCTTCTTCATACCGGTATGGTCTCTCCACCCCTTCTATCTTGCTTTTGGGAGGTGTAAGCACAATGGTGCGTGCCCAGCGGGCGTGTTCGCGCAGATACTCTCTGGCTTCAACGATATCGCTTTCGTTGTCGACAAAGATCGCTACCTTGTCGCTCTTGCCAAAGGCTACAGGCTCAAGCGCATCGTTCAAAAAGAGCGGCTCAAAGTGCCGCGTATAGCGCAGTCGTTCAAGATCGATCTCAAGCGCCTCTTGCTTGCAGAGTGCCATCACACGCAAAAGATGCGGCAGATGGAAGGGAACGAGTGGCTTCTCTTGGTAGATATAGCCGTCGGCTTTAAAGGTGCTGCGAAGCAAGGTATCTTGGATCAGATACCCCTCCGCCTCCTCTTCGAGGCGCTTGGCATCAGGTGCGATACGAAGCAAGATCTCCTTGTCAGTGCCCAAAAAGAGGGTGGCATCGCTGTTGACGATTTGCTCAAAGCGCTTGCGCCAATCTTTTTCAAGCAGCCGAAACCCCTGTTTGCGTGTCACGACCATCTTCAAAAAGCTCTCTTCATGCGGACGCAAGAGGTAAAAACGCGATGCTTTGCGCAACACGACATAACGCATTAGGCGCAATGCCGCCTCTTCGATCTCGTCAACCAAAATCCATGCGATCTCATTGTCGGTGATCGTAAGCCTTGCGTCGTCATATACGATCGCATACGCCCCCGCATCTATCGCTTTGGCGATCTCTTCGCGGTCGTTGGAGAAAAAGAGATCGCCCGCTTCGACCTTCGAAGGGTAAACGGTGGCAGCGCCCACAGCGCGAATCTTTGCATCGTTTTGTAGTATACCTCCGGTGAGGTTGCAGATATCTTCAACGGTCATCGTTATCCGATGGGGGTGCCGGCTTTTTTGGGTTTTTCGGGGCGAATGAGCGAAAGCCCTTCGTCATCTTTTGCCGCCAAGAGCATCCC
>JALWQQ010000003.1 GCA_027083075.1 Campylobacteraceae bacterium | reverse complement strand
ACCAAAGCCCGAAAGGATCATAACCGAGTTTTAGATCGCCAATGAGTAAAAGTTCGCTTGAAACCGGCAAGAGCGAAGCGGCGGCAAATGCCGTCACAAAGAGGGTCAAATAGACAAACATTTACGATAGTCTTTCAAACACCACTTCACCATCTCGCATCACGCCATACGCGCCCTGACACGCCAATGACGGTAGCGAAATGTACTTCCCTACCCTTGTGCCTTGATGGTAGTGTCCCTCGATCACCAAGTCGACATGCTTATAACGGTGTACTATCTCTTGTGCACGCGCTTTAAAATCGGGGTAGTCTCTACATATCTTTTTGGCAGCAAGCTTTTGCATGCGATCATCAATAATCTGCCGCTGCCACGGGCGTAAAAGCGTGAGCGTCACAGGGTTGCGCAAAAGTGCCGTATAGAGACGATACCCAAGCGGCACCGCAAAGCGATCGCCATGCGAAAGCCCTACGATCCGTTCGCCATATCGAAAGTAACGCGGCTGCTGCGTATAGGGATAGACCTGCATCAGATCACCGAAGATCGGTGCAAGACAAAAGTCGTGATTACCCTCGAAATAGTAGCACTCTATTTTCTGCCCAACCGCTCTTAGCAGGTCGATCGCCTCTTGAGAAAAGCTACGGATATAGTCGTTGTAGCCAAAGAGTAGATCGAAGATATCGCCCATCAAAAAGAGCTGCGGTGCATCGACCTTACCGCTCTCTATCGCACCGAGCAGCCGCATCAATGCATCGCCATGGTGCGGATAGTGCGCATCGGCGATAAAAACGGCACCCTCTTGTATCTCATCTTTTATCATACAACTAATACGCCTCTTTTCTGTGCTTGATTGCAACAACAATCAAAAGATCCTCTTGCGTATCGAACAACACGCGATAATCCCCTATCCTATATCGAAAGGGGGGATAGTGATTTTTTAACTTTTTGACATTGGCAATATCGGGATATGCTTCGAGAAACTTTATCTTATCTAAAATTTTACGCGCCATGCGCTTATCGATTTTCTTAAGGTCTCTCTTGGCGCTTTCTTGGATCTTTATTTTCATTGAAACTCATCGATAATATCGTCAATATCGTATAATTTCTCTCCCTTTTCTCTTCGATCTCTTGCCTCTTTGATATAGAAAAAATCGGGGTCTTCCTCGTCGATTGTCTCAAAAATGTCGTTGTTTCCGGTGCCGGTACTGATGATCTTCACATCCCTCTTTAAGTTTTGCAAGATATACATCACCTTATCTACGGCACGTTCGTCTATATCTATCGTGACCTGCATTTGCAACTCCTGCTACTGCAATTATAATAGCATAAATCCTTAACACCTGAACTTACGGCGCATATGCGATCGTCGGCAATCCCAAATGCTCATCGAGACCGCACATCAGATTTGCCGCGGCAAGCGCTTGCGAAGAGGCGCCGCGAAGCAGGTTGTCTATCGCCGAAGAGACAAAGAGCGTTTTACCGCTACGCTTGGCGAATATATCGCAAAAGTGCGTTCCTGCCACTGCCTTGACATCGACGGGCGCATTACGCAGTCGGATAAACGCCTCATCAGCGTAAGCGTGCTTCAATACCTCTTGTACATCGATATCCTCTTTAAGCCTCGCATAGACGCTTACCAGCTCGCCACGGGTGATAGGGATAAGGTGCGGGACAAAATCGACCTGCATCCGTACCCCGTGCCGGTCTTGAATCTTCTCGGCGATCTCCGGTGCGTGACGGTGCCCGAGAGGATTGTAGGCATGCATATTTTCATTGATGCTTACAAAACTGTTGCTCTCGGTAAGCTTCTTGCCCGCACCGCTCACCCCGCTTTTGGCATCGACGATAAGAGGAGAGTCACTGTCAAGATAGGGGATAAAGGGCAAGATGCCCAGTAGCGTTGCCGTCGGGTAGCACCCCGGCGAAGCGACCAGTCGTGCACGCTTGATGGCGTTGCGATAGTACTCGATGAGTCCATACACCGCTTCGTCGAGATGCTCGGGGTCTTCGTGCTTGCAGTACGCCGCCTCGTACGCTTCTCTCTTGAGGCGATAATCTGCCGAGAGATCGACCACCTTCACACCCTTCTCAAGCAACGGTTTGGCAAAACCCATCGCCGTTTTGTGCGGCAACGCCAAAAAGACGAGATCACAACGCTCCGCCGCCTCGGAAGGATCGGCCTGTTTGACACACATCACCTCGATGCCGAAAAGCGACGGATGCAAGTCGGCGATCGATGCTTTGGCTTGAGAGCCCGCCAAATAGTTTAGCTCAAAATGCGGATGCGAAAGCAAGAGCTTGATGAGCTCCAATCCGGTATAACCGCTCGCTCCGACGATGCCAACCTTGATCATTGCCTATCCTTTGAGCCATGAGCCGGAGATAGCGGAGCAGACGATCGGCTCGTAGCACACCTCCTCGATATCAAATCGTTTCTTGCCGCCGGGTAGCATCACCTCTACCTCGTCGCCCTCCTCTTTACCAAGCAACGCTTTTGCCATCGGCGACGCGAAAGAGATATACCCTTTTTGCGGATCCGCCTCTACCGAACCGACGATGGTATATTTGAACTCCTCGCCGCTCTCCTGATCGGTCAGCGTCACCGTCGAACCGAAACTGATGCGCTCATGCGCCAATTTACTCGCATCTACGGTTTGTGCGCGCGAAAGCAGATCGGTAAGCTCGGCGATGCGCGCCTCCATCAGACCTTGACGCTCTTTTGCGGCGTGATATTCGGCATTCTCTTTCAAATCCCCGAGTTCTCTCGCCTCATCGATCACCTTGGCGATGCGTGCACGCTCCTCGTTTTTTAAAAACGCCAACTCTTCACTTAGCTTACGAAAGCTCTCTTCGGTCATCGGCTCTTTTTGCACCTTTGCCTCTCCCGTTTGTGATTTTTGTCGCTATTATACTACATTTGGGTATAATCCGCCACATGATGAAAGAGATACTTATCACCAACGACGACGGCTTCGACTCCCCGGGACTCTTGGCGCTCAAAGAGGCGCTTTCACCGTTAGGTAATGTCACCGTCGTCGCCCCCACTACCGAAAAATCGGCCTGCGGTCATTCGCTTACACTTACCCGTCCGCTTCACTTCGTTGAGGTGGGCGAACGCTTCTACAAGCTTGACGACGGTACCCCCTCGGACTGTATCTTCTTGGCACTCAATAAGCTCTACAAGGAGCGCAAACCCGATCTGGTCGTCTCGGGGATCAACATCGGATCGAATATGGGGGAAGATATCACCTACTCCGGTACCGCCTCGGCGGCAATGGAAGCGGTGCTGCAAGGTATCCCCGCCGTCGCAGTGAGCCAAGTTTATGCCGAAGCGGGCAAGAGTATCGAGAGTTTGGGTTTTACACTTGCGATGCAAAGTGCGCAAAGGCTTGTCAAGGCGATCTTCGATGATCGCTTCCCATTGTATGAGCGCCGACTGCTCAATGTCAATATCCCACCCGTCGATGCCAACTCTTGCAAAGGCTTCAAAGTCACGCGTGCTGGCAATCGCCTCTATGCGCACAACGCCGAGGTACACTACAATCCGCGCGGTAAAGAGTACTACTGGATCGGACTACCTGAACTCGGATGGATGGAGACGCCGGGACATACGACCGACTTCGAAGCGATCAACGACGGCTATGTTTCGATCACCCCGATCAAACTCGATATGACGGCATACGAAGAGCTTGACGCGTTGAAAAGATGGGTGGAAAAATTAGAAGTTAGAAGTTAGAAGTTAGGAATAAGGGGTTAGGAATGAGTGAAGAGGAGTCTGACCTCAATGATAATGCTTTAGCGTTATCGTTTCGGGCTTGACCCCGATGTAATGAGAAATAAGGAAGATGTGCCGATCTTCCATCGGCACATTATATCACAAGGTTACGACCTAAGGATCGGGAAATGGTACCCGAGGGATTTAAGATAAAGTTGTTATAATTATGAAATAAATCATAATGAAAGATAACATAATGTTTTACAACAGAGAAAATGAGTTGCAGCTTTTAGAAAAAGAGTATAAAAGAGAGGGTTCTGCTTTTACTGTGATTTATGGGCGTAGAAGGGTTGGTAAGACCGCTTTGATTTATGAGTATATCAAAGATAAACCTTCTCTTTTTATATATGCTACCGAAGCTGCATTTGCTATACAGTTAGAGAATTTAAAGCCTCAACTGCTTAAGTTAATAAACAAACCCTATTTAAAAGATATAAAATTAGAGCGTTTTAGTCAGCTTTTTGAGCTTTTGAATGAGTACAGTTTTGATAAAAAACTTGTATTGGTTATAGATGAGTATCAGAATTTATGTAAGGTGGATAAGTCGTTTTCTTCTTCGCTTCAAATGATTTGGGATATGCAGTTAAAGAGTAAAAATATCCATTTAATTCTATCCGGTTCGGTTATATCGATGATGCATTCAGAAATATTGGATTACTCGGCGCCGCTATATGGAAGAAGAACTTCCAATATACACTTAAAGCCACTGTTGTTTAAATATATTAAAGAGTTTTTACCATCTGTTAGCAAAGAAGAGCAGATGAGAATATTTGCATCTTTTGGGACAATACCCAAATATCTGGAGCTTTACGAAGAGGATAAAACATTTTTAGAAAATGTTAGAGACAATATCTTAAATAAAAACTCTTTTCTTTATAGCGAGGGTAACTTTTTATTAAGGCAAGAGCTTGGCGAAGTATCTACCTACTTTTCTATTTTAGAAACTATCTCTAAAGGCGATACAAAAGTTGGAAATATCGCTTCTAAACTGCAAGTGCCATCAACCCATATAACCCGCTATCTTTTAAAGTTGATAGATTTAGATATTTTAATTAAAGAGGTACCGGTAACCGAAACAAACCCTTTAAAAAGTAAGATGGGGCGATATAGGTTTAAAGATAAATTTTTACAATTTTGGTTCTTTTATGTCTATAAAAATTACAATTTATTAGAGATCAATCAAGTCGATGCAGTTTTAGAAGAGGTAGAGAAAAATTTTAACGATAGATTTGTATCTTTTGCTTTTGAAGATTTCGTAGCCGAAGATATATTGCAACATCCATCAAAATATCTCGATTTTGTCCCTAAAAAAGTTGGCAGATGGTGGAATAAAAATGAAGAGATAGATTTGATTGCTATGGATGAGACAAATATCTGTTTTATTGAGTGCAAATGGCGTAATAGCGTAAATAAAGAGCAAGTTCTTTACCAATTGGTTAAAAAATCTAAATATGTAAAACATAATTTAAAAGAGCGTTTTTTAGTTATAACTAAAGATGATTATTTAGAGCACTGACCTGTCTATATCACCGCTTAGGTTTTTAAGCAACCCGTTTTTCCATTAAGTCTCATTTTGCTAATCTATAGCTTTATTGAGATCCCTGAAATATTGCCTGTTTCATGCGATAGCTCTGGCAGTCGCAAACGCAAGCGCCCATTTCATGGGTTGGGTGCTCCTTTGTCGCCATCGCGTGAAACCTCTAAGCGGAGTTATTCAGAGGATTCTATTAGAAATGAGGAGTTAGGAGTTAAGGATGAGGGAATGAGGAATGGAGTGTGAGGAAATTATGCGTTTTGAACGGTGTCGAATGCTTTTTGGCGATGAGGATTTTGCCAAATTGCAACAAGCTTCCGTTTTGATCCTCGGTGTCGGGGGTGTCGGTAGCTATGCGCTCGATTGCCTCTACCGTACAGGGGTACAGAAGATCACGGTGATCGATTATGATCGCTACGACGAGAGCAACCGCAACCGCCAGATAGGCTCCGACGGTGCGATCGGGATGAAAAAAACCGAGAGGGTCGCAGCACTCTACCCCGGCGTCGAAACCATCGATGTCAAGATGGATAGAGCGTGGGTACAAGCCTTTGACTTCTCGCCCTACGATATCGTGATCGATGCGTGCGATACCACACCGGTCAAAATAGAACTCGCCAAACGCTGCTACGCTAAACTCATTATGGCGATGGGGTCGGCGAAACGCTTCGATACAAGCAAGATAGAGGTGGCAAGCATCTGGAAAACCCATGGCAATGCACTGGCGCGCAAAGTGCGCAATGAACTCAAAAAAGCAAAATTCGATCGAAATTTTACAGTGATCTTCTCACCTGAAGAGGATAGGTGCAAAGAGAAAGGTTCGTGTGTCGCCGTTACCGGCGCTTTCGGTTTGACCGCCTGCTCAGAGGCGATCAAGCGGATACTCTCTTAAACGTTCGTGTTGCCGCAGTAGGGACACTTTTTGGCTTCGATGGGGATCTCCATCGCACAATCGCCGCATACTTTTGTCGTCGGCGCCGCCTTGGGCTCCTCCTCTTTCATTTTATTGTAAGCTTTGATGAACATAAACATCACAAAACCGAGGATCAAAAACGAAATCACATCGTTGATAAAGACGCCATACTTGATCGCCGGTGCACCCGCCTTTTCAAGCGCCTTGAGTGATGCATACTCTTTGCCATCCAATGCGATAAAGAGCTGCGAAAAATCAACACCGCCCAACAGTTGACCGATCGGTGGCATTATAACGTTCTTAACCAATGATTTGACTACCGTAGCAAACGCCGCGCCGAAGATAAAGCCGACGGCCATATCGACCATATTTCCCTTGATGAGAAACTTTTTAAATTCCTCAAGCATTCTTCCTTCCTCCCACATGTTGAATTCAATATGAAACTATTATAGAAAAGAAGTGCTTAAAATTACGGTGCTTGTATCTTATCGATTGTCTTGGCTAAGCAATCCGCTTCCGACCACCTTATAGGCGATACTTTCATCAAAGCGATCTTCCAAGCGAACACCGCCGATAAGCGCTACGGGGTGTTTAGAGAGTCTTGCTAACGCCAAAAGCTTCTCACCTGCGACGGTGGCCTCTTTTTTGGTGCCTGTCGAGCGGTATGCTCCCAGTCCGATGTAATCCAGCGGCAAGCGATTTGCCTCCTCTATCTCTACACGGTTATGGGTCGAAAGTCCGAAAATCCGCTCACCGATGTGCGCCCTTACCGTAGCGGCGGCGCGAACGATATCGCTATCGACGTCGCACAGATCCTCTTGTCCGAGATGGATCCCGTCGGCATGCGCAACAAGTGCTAAGCGATCGTTGAGTATCAGGGTGCCTTGATAGTATCTGCGTATCGTTTGCAGATCGGCGATCACTTCGTCATCATCACCCGTTTTATTGCGGTATTGTAAGAGCGTTGGGGGTTCATCTAAGTCTGTTATACGCTTGAAAAAACGGGGAATATCCCATCCGTAGCGTTGCAGGGTCGCTTTGTCGAGCAGTGCGTAGAGCTTAGACATTCGTCTCCTCTTCCGCTTCTGCTTCAGGCTGCTCTTGAGGCTCTTTTTTGGCGTCAACACCCTTTGCCTGCGGCAACATAAGCGCCAACAGATCGCCGATCGTCTGCTTAAGATCACCGCGTGAAACGACCATATCGATCAGACCGTGCTCAAGCAAAAACTCGGAACGCTGAAAACCTTCGGGCAGATCGACACCCACCGTCTGCTTGATAACCCGCTGCCCCGCAAAACCGATCAATGCACCAGGTTCTGCCATAATAATGTCACCCAGCATCGCAAACGAGGCGGAAACCCCGCCCATCGTCGGATCGGTCAGTACGGAAATGTAAGGCAACCCTTCGTCATGAAGCTTGCGTAGCGCTGCAGAGGTTTTACTCATCTGCAAGAGCGAATAGGTACTCTCCTGCATACGCGCACCGCCCGAAGCAGAGACAATGACCAAACCGCATCGCTTTTCGATGGCGCGATCGACGGCACGTTTGATCTTCTCGCCCTCGACACTTCCGAGACTGCCGCCCATAAAGGCAAAATCAAAAACACACAGCTCTGCAGGCTGAGCTTCTATCGTACACGAACCGCTAATCACGGCGGAACTTTTGCCTGTTTTTGCCTTTGCCTCTTCTAAGCGTTTTTTGTAGGATTTCTTGTCGCTGAACTTGAGCGGATCGACAGGCGTGAGCGTCGCATCATGCTCGACAAAAGAGCCCTCGTCCGCCAATATCTCGATGCGCTGCGCAGCACCGATGCGAAAGTGGTGGTTACACTTAGGGCAGACATTGAGCTTTGACTCTACCTCTTTATAAAACATCAAAGAGGTGCACTTCGGACACTTGATCCACTGGTTGCGCGTCTCCTCTCTCTTCTCCTCTTTGCCGAAAAGTTTCCCAAAAAACATCTTCTCTCCTATCTTTGCGACTCGACGATATCAAGCAGTTGTTGCGCTATCTTTTTACTTTTCGATACTATAACATAATCTTGCTGGACATAGACCTCCAAACCTTCGCAAAGCGCCAGTCCCGCGGCAAAATCGTAGATACGGACATCACCGACGAAGAGTACATAATTTACCGTATGTGCGTACGCCAGCGAAAGCGCCACCGCACCCGGTGCACGAAACTTCAGTCCCGCCTCGTCAAGTGCAGCCACCAAGGCAGGCTGCGCATACGCCTTCTCAAAGAGCCCTATCTCGGCATCGCGACTTAAAGCTACCAAAGGTTCGATGCGATCGTGATGTAGTGAGGCATAGAGCTTCTTGCCCTCTGCCGTACGCATAAAGATATCGCCATTAGCGAGGTTGCAGACAATCGCCTCCTCCAAAAGCCCCGATGCGTTTTGCAAAGCCGCGGAAGTGCCATAGTAGGGAAAATGCGAAAGGGCATTGCTGCTACCGTCGATCGGATCGAGGATAATACTCGCTTCACCCTCGCCGACGACACCCGACTCCTCCGACTCGATACGACCGAAAGGGTGCAGGTGTCTTATAAAAATCTCCTCGGCAAAGAGATCGAGTCCGCTACTGCGATCCCCGCCTGCACCGATGGCATGTTTTTCATACCACTCGGGACGAAAAGTATCGAGAGCGTCATGAATCTCTTTGTTGGCGGCGATCGCAGAGTTAAGAAATGCAGAGAGGCGTTGCAAGCTATTCGCCCTTCTTCTCCGTCTCTTTGGTCGGCGCCGCACCGCGCGGCAAGACCAGCCAGAATTTACCGATGTAGCTTCTGAAGTTTTCGAGTATCTCTTTGGCTTTCGGGGATGCGGTGGCTTCAAGATACTCTTGCAAGAGGCGTTTAAGCTCGAACATCTCGCTATCCATCTCTTCGGTATCGATGCGTACCGCCTCAACCAACTCTTGGTTGATCTTTTCGTAAAAGTCTTTATTTTCATCCAAGACGAAGGCTTTACCGCCGGTCATTCCCGCACCGAAATTTACGCCGGTGGGTCCCAAGATCACCGCGATACCTCCGGTCATGTACTCGCACGGATGATCTCCCGTACCTTCGACGACTGTGATCGCGCCCGAGTTTCTGACTGCAAAGCGCTCGCCGACCTGACCGGCGACAAAGAGCTTACCGCCTGTTGCACCATACAAGCAGGTATTGCCACCGAGACTAAAGCCTCTACCCGCTTTTTCGGAAGTGATTACGATGCGTCCGCCGTTCATCCCCTTACCGATGTAGTCGTTACCGGCACCATCGACAAAGATGTCGATACCCCTGATCAGGAAAGCACCCAGAGACTGTCCCGTCGTACCCTTAAGCTTGTAGGTGATCGCCCTCTCTTCCAATCCTTTGTTGCCGTAACGCGCCGCTATCTCGCCCGAGGTGAGCGCTCCGAAGCTTCGGTTGAGGTTACTGATCTCTCTTTCGATGACGATCTTCTCTTGCTTGCCTTCGATCACCGG
>JALWQQ010000002.1 GCA_027083075.1 Campylobacteraceae bacterium | reverse complement strand
ACTGCAAGTAGTCGCAAGTAGTAGTTGGAACTTGTTTTTTCAAGCTCGGGGAAGCGCGCTTTGAGGTTAGTGTTGGCGCCTTGAAACGACCACATGATAAAGGCGCGAAAACCGCCGGTGCGATCTTGCAGATCGCGAATCTTCGCCCAATGCTCCACGATCTCTCGTGTCGTCTCCATCGTACCGTACATCATCGTCGCCGTAGAGAGTATTCCCAGCTTGTGCGCCGTCTCGTGCACTTGTAGCCAATCTTTTACATCCAGTTTCTTGGGCGCAATGACATCGCGTACCCTGTCGCTGAGTATCTCGGCACCCGCCCCGGGGATAGAGCTAAGCCCCTTCGCCTTCAATCGACGCAATACCTCTTCGACGCTTATGCGGCTTCGTTTGGCGATATAGTCTATCTCGATCGCCGAAAAACCGTGGATCGTGATCTGCGGATACTTCTCATGGATATGCGCTACCAGATCCTCGTACCACTCGATCTCCAGTTTGGGATGTACCCCGCCTTGAAAGAGAATCTGCGTACCGCCGATAGATAGAAGCTCCTCGATCTTCGCATCGATCTCGTCAAAAGAGAGGATGTAGGCGTCTTCATCCTTTTCGTGACGATAGAAGGCGCAAAAGTCGCAATCGACCCAGCAGATATTGGTATAGTTGATATTGCGATCGACCACGAAGGTGGTGATACCTTCGGGGTGCAGCTCTTTTTTGCGCGCATACGCCATCTTGCCCAGCTGTTTTAGATCGGCCGTCTCGATCAGCGCCACCGCCTCGTCGATGCTCATACGCTTCTCGGCTTTTGGCGCATACGAAAGCGGATAATATAGCGCCGTTTCAAACGCTTCTCTTTGCAGTGTTGTTGTCACGCCTCACCTCTCATATGAACTTAAACCTATCATAGACAACGGTTCCAAACGCATCGCTCTTCTCTCTTCGGTTCCTCATTTCTAATTTCTAATTTTTCCCGATCGCATCCAATACACCGTTGATAAACTGCGGCGACTTCTCGTCTGCCAACTCTTTGGCAAGCTCCACTGCCTCGTTGATGATAATGGGTCTTTCGGTCTTTTCTATCAAGATCTCATACGCACCCAAACGCAAGATCGCCTTCTCGACTTTTCCGATGCTGCGATAGTCCCACTGCTGCAAATGGCGCTGTATCTCTTCATCCAAGGCGCTAAGATGTTGTAAAGTGCCGCGAAAAAGGGTGTAGGAAAACTCCCGTTGCTTGTTGCGAATCTTATCCTCTTCCAAGATATCATCAGCAAATTTTTCGATACCTTCATTTCCCAGATCGTAGGCGTAGAGTAGCCCGACGACAGCCCTTCGCGCTTGGTGTCGTGTCGCCATCAGCCGATCTCTCCGTAGAGATTCATCAACTCGATCAATCCCGTCATCGCTTCGGCGCCTTTATTGCCCGCTTGGGTGCCGGCACGCTGGATCGCCTGCTCGATACTATCGACCGTCAACACCCCGTAAGTGACAGGCTTGCCGTACTTGAGTGTCACATTGGCGATGCCTTTCGTCGCTTCCGCCGCCACATAATCGAAATGCGGCGTCGCGCCGCGAATCACCGCACCGAGGCAGCAGACCGCATCATACTTACCGCTTGCCAAGACTCGTTCCAATGCAAAAGGAAGCTCAAACGCACCGGGCACCAAGATAAGCGAAAGATCCGCTTCGTTGCCGCCGTGTCTTATGTAAGCGTCTTTGGCACCTTCGACCAAACGATCGGTGATGAAGTGGTTGAAACGGGCGTTGAGTATCGCCACCTTTTTGCCTGCGGGTACCTGTAGATTGCCTTCGATAATCTTCATCGGTGTCCTTCTTTGTGGTGTTTTTCATCCATCAGCTCGTATGCACCCGCTACGACAGCATAAAGCACATACAAAAGCGCGCCCACAAGGGCTATCGTCTCTAAAATCATCACATCTCCTCTAACTCGTCAATCTTTTGGTGTGCATATTTTGCCAAGCGGATAAAGATATAGGCAAGCGCCACTATCGACGCTATGCCAAGCCAAAATAAGATATCCGCTTTTTCGCTGTTGAAACGCTTTATCGTTCCGGAAATATCACTGATCAATAGCGCAGTGACAATCCCCATATAGACTTTAAGCATATTGATAAACTCTTTGGCTTTGTCTATTTTACCCAAAATTTCCTCCAAAAGGTTAAATCGACTACTCCGTTACCGCCCGTATCGCATCGATCTGCTCCAAAAGCGTCTCAAGCGCCTGCAGGGCGATCATATTGGGTCCGTCGCTTAGTGCGATGCTCGGATCGAAGTGGGTTTCGAAGAAAAAGCCGTCCACACCGACCGCCGCCGCGGCGCGCGCCAAGTAGGGCACAAAGCGGCTATCACCACCACTGCTTTTACCGCCGCTTGCGGGCATCTGTACCGAGTGGGTCGCGTCAAAAAC
>JALWQQ010000001.1 GCA_027083075.1 Campylobacteraceae bacterium | reverse complement strand
GTTGCCGCTACACAAGATTATACGACACCTGTACTCACGGCGGGTGATTACAACTACACCTGCGAAGTGACCGATAATCGCGGCGCTACCGCCGGCGATACGATGATCGTGCATGTCTTGCCCATACCAAATCAGCCACCTGTTGCATACGACCAAAACGTTACTACCACTCAAGATACGAGAGTCTCTATCGTACTGGCAGGCAACGATCCCAATGGCGATCCGCTGAGTTATACCGTAATGTCGCAACCGCTTCACGGTACATTGAGCGGTAGGGCGCCAAATCTTGTCTATACGCCCAATTTCGGTTATTTCGGTAATGATAGCTTTACCTTTGTTGTAAGCGATGGGGTCTTCCAATCGTCCCTCGCAACGGTTACTATCAGTGTGAATGCCGTTAGTGTTGGAGGAAAAACACCTTATGTTTGTCCCTCAACGGCCGCAACCGATCAAGCCTTTATTGATAGCTATGTAAACAATAGTATCATAGATACTCCTTGGCCAAATAGCTCAAAATACAATGCTCTGACGGTTACGCAAATAGAAGCTCTCTTCAATGCTGCTAGAAACAACGATCCGAGTGTAAATGCACCGATGGTATTACCGCCGCAAGCAGTATGGGATGGTATGACTAGTGCTGAAAAAATACTCTATCTTGTCAATAAGGAGCGTTGCGATAGAGGATTGAAACCATTTGAAGGTATTGATGATAATATCAGTACGGAGGCGGGAAGCTACGCACATTATTTATCTGTCAACTATAGTGCATACTTGGCTCATCCTCATACTGCAGACGGTAGAACGCCTTGGCAACGCATGCAGCAAGACGCGGGAGTTATCGTCGGGACCAATGCGGATTTCTTTAGCTATGGAGAGAATATCGCAAGATTTGGTGTCGGTACAACCTCGGCAACATACCCTACTGTATACGAATTTGAAGCCAAGTCGGTATATGCGTGGCTTTATGAAGATAAAAGCCAGCAGTATGGACATAGAAAATTCCTCTTTGCCAAAGGGCTGGTTGAAAATTCAGGTCTTTCGGATCGCGAAGGGCTAATCGGTGTTGGCGTTGCCATGCGGCAGTATCAACAGCAAGGATACAACTGGACACAACAGATCATTGTGCTTGACGGCTTCGATCCAAGAAGCAATTGGGACAACAATCTGACACATGCACACAGTGTAACGTTGTATCGTTAGAAGCACTTTATGCCAAAGCCCCGCTTCACGGGCTTATCTCTCTTAAGACAACTCTTACATATTTTCAGGTATAATCCCTCTCCCTATCTCTATAGGTAGGCGACTGCGTGAAGAATCTTTGTGTATCGTGCACCGGATACGCAAGGGTTGGTGTGCCCCGCGAAAGCGTCTCGGCAGACCACGCACAGCAATGGTGCAAAACGTTTAAGGAGCAACCTATGAAGGTGAGACCCTCGGTAAAGAAGATGTGCGACGATTGTAAGATCATTAAACGAAAAGGCATCGTTCGCGTCATTTGTAAAAATCCGAAACATAAACAGAGACAAGGATAAACATGGCACGTATCGCAGGTGTGGATCTACCGCAAAAGAAGCGTATCGAATATGCGCTTACCTATATCTACGGTATCGGTTTGACACGCGCAAGAGAGATCTTGGCTCGCACGGGCATCGATCCCAACACGCGTGTACACGAGTTGAGTGATGCCGATGCGGCAAAGTTGCGTAATGACATCCAAGAGCACTATATGGTCGAAGGGGATCTTCGCAAAAAGGTGCAGATGGATATCAAAGCATTGATGGACTTGGGTAACTACAGAGGTTTGAGACATCGCAAAGGGCTTCCCGTACGCGGTCAAAAAACCAAAACCAATGCACGCACCCGCAAGGGTAAACGCAAAACAGTCGGTTCGGCATAAGGAGTAAGTAAAGATGGCTAAGAAAAAAGCGAAAAAAAATATCGCCAAAGGCGTTGTTTATATCGCGGCAACGTTTAACAATACCGTTGTGACGGTAACGGACGAGATGGGCAATGTCATCGCATGGAGCAGTGCGGGTTCACTCGGATTTAAAGGTTCGAAAAAATCTACCCCTTTTGCCGCGGCTGAAGCGGTAAACGATGCGATGAGTAAAGCCAAAGAGCACGGTATCAAAGAGGTCGGTATCAAAGTGCAAGGTCCCGGTTCCGGTCGTGAAACGGCCGTGAAGACCGTCGGCGCCGTCGAAGGGATCAAGGTCACCTTCTTCAAGGATATCACACCGCTTCCTCATAACGGCTGTAGACCGCCTAAAAAGCGTAGAGTCTAAGACGCTTCGATAAGAGCAACGAAAAAGAGAAAAAGGTATAGAGATGGCAAGATATAGAGGTCCGGTTGAAAGATTGGAAAGAAGGCTCGGGGTCGATCTCGGCCTCAAAGGCGAGCGTCGTCTTGCGGGTAAGAGCGCACTCGAAAAGCGCCCCTATGCTCCGGGACAGCACGGTCAAAGAAGAGCGAAGATCAGCGAATACGGCTTGCAGCTTCGCGAGAAGCAAAAAGCGAAATTTATGTACGGTGTGAGCGAAAAGCAGTTCCGCACACTCTTTAAAGAGGCGAACCGCCGCGAAGGTAACACCGGTGAGATCTTGGTACAGCTTTTGGAGCAGCGTCTTGACAATGTTGTCTATCGCATGGGTTTTGCGACAACGCGCGCTTTTGCAAGACAGCTTGTCAACCACGGTCACGTCTTGGTTGACGGCAGACGCGTTGACATTCCCTCTTTTAGGGTAAAACCCGGTCAAAAGATCGAGATACGCGAAAAGAGTAAAAATAATCCTCAGATTTTGCGCTCTATCGAGTTGACAAACCAAACCGGTATGGTTGACTGGGTAGATGTTGACAAAGAGAAGCTCTTCGGTATCTTTACGCGTATTCCGGAAAGAGAAGAGGTGGCCATTCCCGTTGAAGAGCGCCTTATCGTCGAGTTGTACTCTAAATAATCCCTAAAAGGCAGCCTATGAGAAAGATAAAAGTCGCACCGTATATGCCGACGGAAGTCGAGGTAAGCGAGACGGGTGCCAACCGCGCCGAGATCGTAGCGTATCCTTTCGAGAGCGGCTATGCCGTTACTTTGGCGCATCCGCTAAGACGCCTTTTGCTCAGCTCTTCCATAGGGTATGCGCCGATATCGGTTAAGATCGAAGGTGCTTCGCACGAGTTTGATACGATTCGCGGTATGCACGAGGATGTTGCCGTATTTATCCTCAACCTCAAAAATATCCGTTTCAAGATCAAAGACGGAAGCGATCGCGCAGTAGTAAACTATAGCTTTACGGGTCATCGCGATATTAAAGCGGAAGATTTAAACAACGATACGGTCGAGGTCGTTAACGGCGACATGCCTTTGGCAACGCTCAACGAGGATGCCGAGCTTAACTTTACGGTAGTGATCGCCAAAGGGATCGGCTACGTTCCGAGCGAGGATTTGCGCGAAGAGATCGAAAAAGAGCACAAAGATCATATTGCGCTGGATGCATTCTTTACACCGGTAAGAAAGGCGAACTACAAGATCGAGCCGGTTTTGGTCGAAGACAACCCTAACTACGAGAAGATCGTTTTTGACATCGAAACCGATGGTCAGATCACACCGGTAGATGCCTTTACCAACGCTTTGGAGGTGATGCATTCACAGCTCTCCGTATTTGCAGGCGTAATGGATGTAGAGCTTGGCAAAGCACCCGTCAAACGCTCTACGCAAGACGATGCGCTAAAACCCTTCTTGGTACCCGTAGATGCCATCGGGCTTAGTGCGCGTTCATTCAACTCTCTCGATCGCGCCGGTATCAAGTATATCGGTGAGCTTGTCTTGATGAGCGAGAGCGAAATCAAAGAGATCAAAAATCTCGGTAAAAAATCGTTTGACGAGATCACCGAGTGTCTTGCCGAGCACGGGTTTGGCAAAGAGTATGAGATCGATCCGCACACGAGAGTGGAGTTGATCAACAAGCTTGAAGCGCTCAAAGCAAAGTAAGCAAAAGGATAGGTCATGAGACATAAGCACGGATATAGAAAATTGGGACGCACTTCGGCGCATAGAGCGGCGTTGCTTAAAAATCTCTCAATCGCATTGACGCGCGAAGAGAGGATCGAAACGACGCTTCCCAAAGCCAAAGAGCTTCGTAGCTACTACGAAAAACTCGTTACAAAAGCGAAAAAGGGCGACTTTAACGCCCATAGAGCCGTCTTTGCGATGTTGCAAGACAAAGAGGCGACCAAAAAATTGATGGGTGAGATCGCCCCTCGCTACGCGGAGCGTAACGGCGGATATACGCGCATCATCAAGACGCGTACCCGCCGCGGTGATGCTGCCGATATGGCGATCATCGAATTGGTTTAGGGCGTTTGCCTTAGATCGATCCTACTTCTTTTCTACACAAATACTCTTTTTCATTTACCCAAAGCCGTTATTAATCTTGCGTGGTATAATATCGCAACAGATACCAAGCCGATGCTTGTAGTAAAAAGGAAACCGATGATACCCTTTACCGATGAAGAGCTTGAACCGGCGGTAAATAATGTGATTGCCAAGGTGCGCCCTTCTATTCAGATGGACGGTGGCGATGTAAAGCTGATCGCTATCAAAGACGGTAATGTCTATGTACAACTACAAGGTGCTTGTGTCGGATGCGCCAGTAGCGGCACGACACTCAAGTACGGCATAGAGCGTCAGATGCAAACCCTTATTCATCCCGAGATCAAAGTGATCAATGTTCCTGTGGGGTTTGAAGATAAGCTTGAGCAGTTGGCATAAAGGATAGCCGAGGATGCGGAAGGAGATAGAGGATCTCTTACGGCGCGCCGAAGCGCACTTTTTGCAAGGCGATTTCGATACGGCATTGATCGCATTTGGCGAGGCGTTGCAGAGCTGCCCCGATAGCGAAGAGGCGAAAATCGGCGCCTTTTTGAGCGATATGGGCAAAGAGAACGAGATAGAGGCGCAGGCGCTTTTCGAATACTACCATATCATCAAAGAGGAGCGTGACAACGCCTTCGAGACGATCGTGACACTCATGGATAGCATCGTGCGCAATACGACCGAAATAGTACTTGAGCACGACGCGCAGTCGGTGCGCGAAGTGATCGAGTATGGTGAAGGGATCGGCTATGAGGATTTTGTGCGCATCGTAGAGGAGAAGGGCAGTTTCAAGCGCGCCTTTGAGGATATCATCTTCTCAACCAAGGTGATCATTAGCCAAAAAGAGGAGTTCATAGACTTCGTCGAACGTCTCATTGCCGAAGGGTACAAAGCGGAGGCACTAAGTTATCTTGACGGTGTGGCGCACCTTTTCGGTAACGACCAAGAGGTCTTGATGCTCTATCGCAAGGCAGAGGAAGCGTAGCGGTGAAGGTTGCATTTGACTATGAGGGATATCGTTACCTAAGCGACGATACTACCGCGCTTGACAATGAGACACTCTTTTTAAAGACAGCGCAAAACAGCCGCTACTTCGATACCCTTGAGGATAAGCCGCGCTATATTACTCCCGAAGAGCTGATCGAGATATGGCAACTCTCTTCGCTTAAGGTAGTCGGCGTAACAGGCACCAACGGTAAAACGACCGTGACGGCAGCGATCTACTCGTTGCTTTTGGATCTGGGAGAAAAGCCGGCACTACAAGGGACGCGCGGGCTCTTTGCCGACGAAACGCGCCTTGAAGAGAAAGCGATGACTACCCCTTCGATCTTGCATACGCTTTACAATATGAAGCGCACGCGTGATCTTGGCTGTAGTTACTTTGTGATGGAGGTTAGTTCGCACGCGATCGATCAGGCGCGTATCGAGGGGATAGTGTTTGCACTCAAGGTGCATACCAATGTTACAAGCGATCATCTCGACTATCATGGAACGCTCGAGGAGTATCGCCGCATCAAGAGCCTCTTTTTTGCCGACGAGAGTCCGAAACTGCTTAACAAAGACGATATCGACAAGATCGACTACAATCCGATCGGCGCGCAAACTTACGGCGTGGATGAACCCGCCACCTTTAAAGTGCAAGCCTTTTCCCTCAAGGATGGCATTACCGCCTATATCAAGCATCTGCAAGAGGAGGCGGTCTTTCATTCGCCGATGCAGGGGCTTTTCAATCTCTACAATCTCATGGCGGCGATTGGCAGTGTTTCAATGTTGACGCAAAAACCGCTACAAGAGATCTGTGACATGACCGAGCACTTTGGCGGTGTGGCGGGGCGCATGGAGGTGGTGAGCCGAGATCCGCTGGTTATCGTCGATTTTGCTCATACTGCCGACGGGATGCGTCAAGTCTTGGATGCGATGCGCGACAAAGAGTTGGTGGTTCTCTTCGGCGCAGGCGGCAATCGCGATAAAAAGAAGCGTCCGCAGATGGGCGCGGTGGCGGGACAGTACGCCAAGCGCATCTATGTCACTTCCGACAATCCCCGCGACGAACAGCCCGAAGCGATCTTGGAAGATATCTTGGTCGGTCTACGCGGTAAAGAGGATCGCGTCGTCGCTACCCCGGATCGGCGCTTAGCGATCGAGATGGCGATAGCGTCGCTTCAAGAGGGAGAAGTCTTGATGATACTGGGCAAAGGTGACGAGACCTACCAAGAGATCAAGGGCAAAAAGATACCCTTTGATGACCGTGAAGTGGTCAGAGAGATTTTAGCTCTTCGTTGAAACTTTTAAAAACTAAGCACACCCTCCTTCGGTTCCTCATTTCTCATTTCTCATTAACACCAAACCTTATCTCATCACCCTTCACTCTTCACGCTTCACTTTCATCCAAAACGGGGCTAAAGCCCCCTGCTCCATACCGTTAACCGCTAACCGTTATCCGTTAACTGTCATCCGCATCCCGTGTTTTTGCGTATGGCGATAGGCACTTACCGCATGATAGAGTAGCCATGCAAGCGCAACGGCTTCGCAGAGCATCGCTATGGCGGCAAGTGGCTGTAGAGTAGGAACGAAACGAGAGAGCATAAAGAGCAGTATTGCTGTAAGGTGTAGATAGAAGATGCGGTTGGCGTTGCGATGCGAGAGGATATCGTGCATCATCGGTGCATCAAAATAGCCTTGGGCGTTGAGGTGAAACCATGTCAAAAAAGGGATGATCTTTAGCAGCATTGCTACGGCGATAGTGTGCACAAAGAGCGCAAAAAGCAGCAGTGAGAGATCACAGCCTTGCGTAAAACCCGGCGGAACCAAGGCAGCAGTAGCCTGTAGAAGCAGTAGTGCTGCACCGAGTGCCCAGAGTTTGGCGCTTGCATCCCAGAGCGCGCGCCTCTTTTTGCGTAAAAGCCATAGCGTGACAAGTCCAAATACGCCCCAAAGTGCGCCACCTACAATACGTACCATTGTCGTATCTCCTGTTTCGCTTTGCATAAAGCCGAAAAGCAAGAGAGCAAGCAACGCCGCAAAAAAGAGCGTATGGAGGCGCTTCGGGTAGGCGGGGGTCACATAAAACATCGGGACGACTTGCAGCGCGACCGCTACGATGAGCATCCCCATCCAACCCCAAAGTCCGAGGTGCGGGTGCAAAAAGCGCAGAGCCGTATAGTGGGTCGAGAGTGTAGCGGTAACGCCGCTCAATATGCCGATAAGCAGCAGTGCCGAGAGTAGCACGAAGGGGATGAAGCCGAGTGCATACATCATGCTTTGCGCCGTATCGCCCTTCTCTTTAAAATGGTAGAGCGCAACGAATATCTTGAGAGTGATATAGAGTAGCGTAACGCCTAGAAGCGTTGCGGCAAGCCAAAAAGTGCCGGCATAATGCGTAACAAAGCCGTAAAGTAGCGCGATAAGCCCGAGGTTGAGACCGGTTACAACTATACGCGTATCGCGCCAAGGTGATCTCATCGCAACGCCCGCGATGACGGGTAGCATCTGAAAGAGCGCACCGAAGATGAGATTGCCCATTATACCAAGCGTCCAGATATGGATAAAAAAAGCGCTATCGAGATCTTTGCTTTGCGCAAAAAGTAGATATGCGATACTTCCGATAAGCGCCCACAACAAAGCGGCGGCAAAGAGGGTAAAGACTACCTTGATCGGTGGTGCTTGTTCAAGCGAAAGCCCTTGGTTATCAAACATCGCAGAGATCCTTGGGGTCCATCTCGGCGGGTGTGATGACGATGTGCCATGTGCCGCCATCGTCTTCTCGGGCACAAAAGCGTAACCCCGCACGCTCCGCGATCTCCAGTAGCGGCAGCGGCTTTTTGCGGTGCAACATATAGAGGTACGCCTCCTTGCTCAAGTTTCGCAAGATCGCCGTAGCGCGCTGCAAGGGCTCGGGATGCTCCATCTCGCGTGCATCAAGAAGGTGTCGTTCGTATCGCACCATTGCTATGCGCCCTGCTCCAAGACTTTCAGTACCGCTTCGTAACTCTCTCTTGGCAGCTGCATTTCGCACATGCGATAGAGCATCTGCTCCTCTTTCATATTGTGCTGTTGCAGCAAGATCATCATCGATTCGCCCAAAGAGAGAAACACCTCTTTATCCTCTTGTTCTAATGCCTCTTTCATCTTGTCGATGAGCTTGTGTATCTGCTCGTGCTCATAGCGCATCACCTTCGTGGGACCTTCCGTGATACCCGTAGCCGCTTCAAAAGCAGGGAACAGATGCTGCTCTTCGTAGTGAAAGTGCTGTAGCGTTTTGTCGCTAAAATCGGCAAAGCGCTCTTTTGCCTCTTGCCACACCTCTTTGGCAACCGCCGCTTCGCTTTGTGAATACTGCGCATCGCAGTCGCGATGTTGTTGTGTTAACTGTTGTGATAGTCTCATGCAACCCCCTTAGAAACATAACGTGATGTTTATTATATGATAAGTTTTTAAAAATTAACACGCTTCATCTGCGATTAAGATATTCGGAGTAAAATACTCTTAATTAAACCACTATTGTAAGGAGTCGCTATGACACCCGGAATTCCCAGACCTGCATTTTATATCTTCAAATGCCAGCAGTCCGCACCGCCGGGCATGCCCAAGCCCAGTTGCGTGCGCCAAGACGACCCCGAGTCGCAGCAGCTCTTTCAGCATCTGGCGCAGAGCTTGATGCAAAAGGGCATCATCGCAACGGTACAGCCCGTTCAGACGGGATGTTTGGGGCGATGCCAGCAAGGTCCCGTGATGTTGGTAGAGCCCGGGCATGTGATGTACGTGGGGCTGACCAAAGAAAAGATCGACCGTATCATAGACGAGCATATCATCGGCGGCAATGTTGTCGAAGAGTATCGCATCCCCGATGAGATGTGGGCAGAGCCGGTACCGCCCTCGGAAGTAGCGCGATAGACGCGCTTAGCTTCGCTTCACCATTGCTTCACGATTTTGCGTATGATAGGAAATAGGGTATAATCCCGTTAGAGATTTTACGATCGGGGAGATCCGATGACGATTACGATGCTCTATAGCAAGTTGCACCGTGCAACAGTGACTGATGCCAACCTGAACTATGTCGGCTCCATCACCGTCGATGCCGCGCTTTTGGAAGCGGCACAGATGCGTGTGGGGCAGAAGGTGGACATCGTCAATGTCAACAACGGTGAACGCTTTTCGACCTATATCATACCGGGTGAACGCGGCAAAGGCGATATCTGCCTCAATGGTGCGGCGGCACGCAAAGTGCACAAGGGCGACAAGATCATCATTATCGCCTACGCCGAGATGAGTGAAGAGGAGGCGGATCGCTTCAAGCCGAAGATCGTGATCCTCAATGACGACAATACGATAGCACAGGCATTTGAAGGACTGGAGTGATGTTCGAGGGGCTTGATCTAAGCA